>NZ_CAWMEB010000079.1:0-96328 GCF_963866145.1 Xenorhabdus sp. NBAII XenSa04 | reverse complement strand
TTGTTTAGTATACTAAACAAGGAGGGTGTATGGGACAGTTTGACTATTTAAAAGAGGTGATCAAAGAGGCGAATCACACACTACAGCAAGTCGCTGATGCATGCGGTATGACAAAAGGCTACTTAAGCCAACTTATTAACGGCAAGATAAAAAGTCCGAGCGCGCAGAAATTAGCATCTCTTCATCAATATTTAGGATTGGCGTACCCTATGGAAAAGAAAACTATCGGTGTCGTGTTTGGTAAATTTTACCCGTTACATACCGGGCATATTTATTTGATCCAGCGAGCATCCAGCCAAGTCGATGAATTGCACGTCATTCTCTGCTATGACGAGTTACGGGATCGGGAGCTATTTATCAATAGCTCAATGTCTCAACAGCCTACGGTCAGTGACCGTCTGAGATGGCTGTTGCAAACGTTTAAATACCAAAAAAATATCCACATCCATGCTTTTGATGAGCAAGGTATGGAGCCCTATCCACACGGTTGGGAATCCTGGAGCCAAAGTACAAAACGATTCATGTCCACAAAAGGTATTAATCCTGACTATATCTATTCCAGCGAAGCACAGGATGTCCCATGCTATAAAGAGCATTTTGGCATTGAAACTATCCTTATTGACCCACAACGTTCATTCATGAATATCAGTGGAAGTCAGATACGGCAGGCTCCTTTCCACTATTGGGAATATATTCCGACAGAAGTGAAGCCGTTTTTTGTGCGTACTGTCGCTATCCTTGGTGGTGAATCAAGTGGGAAATCTACGTTGGTAAACAAACTGGCGAATATGTTTAACACGACAAGTGCGTGGGAGTATGGGCGTGAGTATGTATTTTCTCATTTAGGAGGAGATGAAATGGCTCTGCAATACTCCGATTACGATAAAATCGCTTTAGGTCAAGCACAATACATTGATTTTTCAATAAAATATGCCAACAAAGTCGCCTTTATTGATACTGACTTTGTCACAACACAGGCATTTTGCAAACGCTATGAAGGGAAAGAACATCCCTTTGTTCAGGCAATGATTGATGAATATCGATTTGATCTGGTCATTCTCTTAGAAAATAACACTCCCTGGGTAGCGGATGGACTGAGAAGCCTGGGCAATGAACAAGAACGTAAAGAGTTTCAGCAATTGCTTAAAAGCTTGTTGGAAAAAAATAACATTGATTATGTCTGTGTTAACTCACCTGATTATGATCAACGTTTTCTTCGCTGTGTTGAACTTGTTCAGGAAATGTTAATGGCATAACTCATTTTTATATCAATAGATTTCAAGTAGCCGCAATGACAGATAAAGCAGATAAATAAGCGCAGATAACCAGGCGGCAACTTGAAAAATTAGGACATATATACTAATAACCTGAATGGTTACTATATAATGATTAATTAAGATGATTTATTTTCTATAGTAATTTTTGTTATTTCATGTTTTATTCTAAAACACTCTATAATTAAATATTTCATTGTGTTATTTTTTCATCAGTAATAAAATAAATTGTGATAATAATATTTTTTGATGCTTAGGTTTTACTGTTTAGGCTTGAATTGTCGAGAAATAAGTCATTTAATTAACGGACCTATTGATTTATCTATATAAAATTCATTTATTATCAACAAAAACCACATAATTTCCGTGTGATTTTTATTAAGGATGGAGGTGATGTAAAAAATATTAGCCTTTTGACATGAGTAAAATGACTTTTTTCCTTATTATAAAATTGGAATAAAAACAGAATAATTTATACCTTTTTATTTATGTTATCTTCTTCTCAGTCATAGCGGATATCGTTAACATTTAACTCTAAGACTAAGAAATATCTCATTTATTATATAATAATTGTAAATAATAATTGACATAAGTTTTGTATTGTCGAGATATTTCATGCGTGAACTATTTAAACTTGTACAATGTCTTATTGATATTAATAAGCCGCCAATAAATTTAGATAACATATTTAAGGAAAAAGCTTTAACTTTTTAACCTAATTGTGTTGAGAATATGAACTTAAATCAATTTAAATCGATTGAAGTTATCAATATTTCATATGGTCTAACTGATAATACAGTTAATTATGAAATGATTTCAGACATCACATTTTCTATTATACCAGGTGAAATTACTTTGATAACAGGGCCGAAGACATCAACCAACAGCATATTGCTATCGATTGCTTCGGGTATGTTACAACCAGATCAAGGAGATGTATTAATCAATAATAACAAGCTAAAACTAATGAGTGATTCCGAGTTAGGTCAATTTCATTCGAAAAATAGTGGGTTTATTTTTCAGGATTTTAATTTATCCAGTGAGCTTACGCTATTAGATAACTTGTTATTATCCAACTCTTACGGGTTATCTCTTTCTCAAGAACAAGCGGTAAGAATTGCACAGAAATCGTTAGATATTGTGAAATTAAGTGACAAGAGCCGTTACTATCCAGGAGAGCTTTCTGAAAACGAAAGACAACGAGCTGCTATGGCAAAAGCACTCGTAAGAAGACCTGAGTATCTATTTGCAGATGAACCGACTCGTCACTTAAACCATCAAGAATTAAAGATGTTTGTTGATATCTTTAAATTTATCGCACATGAGCAGAAAGGCACAGTCGTGATCGCCTCTCAAGATAAGCGCCTGATTCAATACGCTGATAGTATGATTACTCTAGAAAGAGGTAAAGTCATTAAAACTTATGAATCCTTCCAAGAGCAAAGAGTTATGGTGTCATAACTGTATGTTTCCTTAAAAGAGCGAAAACGGCCTGATATCAGGCCGTTTCTTATCTTCACTGAATATACCCGTCGTCTTTCAAGTTTTAGTTCCTGACGAATTTGTCACTCCCTTGCCGTCGCGCTGCATCTTGAAATCCTAGAGTATAAATCTTATTTACTGATTTTCTTATACTTAATACGATGAGGCTCCAGTGCTTCAGCGCCCAGTGTCCGCTTCTTGTAATCCTCGTATTCGCTGAAGTTTCCTTCAAAGAAACTTACCTTACCTTCATCTTGATAATCAATGATGTGTGTTGCAATACGGTCAAGGAACCAACGGTCATGGGAAATAACCATTGCACAACCTGGGAATTCCAACAGCGCATTTTCCAGTGCGCGCAGAGTTTCGATATCCAGATCATTGGTTGGTTCGTCCAGCAACAACATGTTACCGCCTACTTGCAGAAGTTTCGCCAGATGCAGACGACCACGCTCACCACCGGACAATTCGCCAACGCGCTTGCCTTGATCCACACCTTTAAAGTTAAAGCGGCCTACATAAGCACGGCTTGGGATCTCAAAGCTACCGATGCGCATAATATCCTGCCCGCCGGACACTTCTTCCCATACTGTCTTTTTGTCATCCATGTTATCGCGGAACTGATCAACGGAAGCCAGTTTCACCGTCTCACCCAAAGTGATTGAGCCGGAATCCGGTTGTTCCTGACCAGACAACATACGGAACAGAGTTGATTTACCCGCACCGTTCGGGCCGATAATCCCAACAATCGCCCCTTTTGGCAGAGAGAAACTCAGGTTATCAATCAGAACTCGATCACCATAAGATTTAGTCAGGTTACTCACTTCCAGTACCTTGTCCCCCATCCTTGGCCCAGGCGGAATAAACAATTCACTGGTTTCGTTACGTTTCTGGTATTCAACGTTATTGAGTTCTTCAAATCGAGCCAGACGAGCCTTACCTTTGGCCTGACGTCCTTTCGGATTCTGACGAACCCATTCCAGTTCTTTCTCAATAGATTTACGACGAGCAGCTTCTGTTGAGGCTTCTTGTGCCAGACGAGCATCTTTCTGTTCCAGCCACGAAGAATAGTTACCTTCCCATGGAATACCTTCGCCACGGTCAAGTTCCAAGATCCAGCCCGCAACATTATCGAGGAAGTAACGGTCGTGAGTAATAGCAACGACAGTACCTTCATAATCGTGCAGGAAGCGCTCCAGCCACGCTACAGATTCAGCATCAAGGTGGTTGGTCGGTTCGTCAAGCAATAGCATGTCTGGTTTTTCCAGCAACAGGCGACAAATCGCAACACGGCGACGTTCTCCCCCGGACAGGTGCTCAATTTTAGCATCCCATGCTGGCAAACGCAGAGCGTTAGCCGCTCGTTCAAGTTGGTTATCCAGATTATGACCGTCATGAGACTGGATAATCGCTTCCAGTTCGCCTTGTTCTTTAGCCAGTTTGTCAAAATCTGCATCTGGATCAGCATAAGCAGCATAAACTTCATCAAGGCGTGTCAGTGCATTTTTAACTTCGCTGACAGCTTCTTCCACCGCTTCACGAACGGTATGTTCAGGATTGAGTTTAGGCTCCTGCGGCAAATAACCAATTTTGATGCCCGGTTGTGGACGTGCTTCCCCCTCAATATCTTTATCAATACCTGCCATGATACGCAGTAAGGTCGATTTACCAGCACCATTCAGACCAAGAACACCGATTTTTGCTCCAGGGAAAAAACTTAAGGAAATATTTTTCAGAATATGCCTTTTCGGGGGAACAATTTTTCCAACCCGGTGCATACTATAAACATATTGAGCCAAAGTAATGTACCTTTTTGATAATTAAGGAAATATTTAATATTAGTTTACGCTTGTGGGGCTTGGATAGGGTATTTTACCTTAAATTTTGCCGATCGTGTTGCTGCCTGTTTAGCATTATGTTCAATTACGCTCATCGTTGTGATAAATCACATCAATATTATTATAATTAAAACAATTTATATCTCGTTCACTACCGGTCAATCTTCTGGAGGAGTATGTGACTATAAGTAAATGGCAGCATTTTATAATGACTGTTAGTCTGGCTTCTGTTATTGGCATGGCTCATGCAGACTCTCTGGATGCTCAGCGGGAGCGCTATCAGGCAATAAAACTCGCGTGGGATGCGAAAAATATGGCAGAAGTTGATCGGTTGATGCCAACATTAAAGGATTACCCTTTGTATCCTTATCTGGAGTATCGTCAATTAGTTCATAACCTGAAAATTGTTTCTCCTCAGCAGATTCGTCACTTCATGACCACTTACCCGACCCTGCCACCCGCTCATTCTCTGTCATCCCGATACATCAATTCTCTGGCAAATGACGGAGATTGGTATGGCATTCTGGCATTCAGTCCCAATGCACCCAATACCGTAGCAGCACGTTGTAATTATTACTTTGCTAAGTGGGCAATAGGAAACCAGAAAGCTGCCTGGAAAGGCGCTAAGGAAATTTGGTTACGTGGCAACTCATTGCCCGATGATTGCGATAATTTGTTGAATGTCTGGGAACGCTCCGGACACTTATCCGTAAGTTTAATATTGCAGCGTATCGAATTAGCAGTAGAGGAGAATAATGCAACCCTGGCGAGTTATCTTATCAAGCGCTTGCCCTTGAATTATCGCAACTTAAGAACTCATTTACTGAAATTGCAAAGTAACCCCGCATCTGTTGAATACTTTGCCAGAACAATAAGACCAACTGACTTCACCCGTTCCATGGTCATCAATGCCTTTTCTCATTTTGCCCGTAAAGATGCTGAGCAGGCCAGACTCAGTCTCACCGCCATTGCACGAGCACAAAAAATGAATAACCTGGAAAGACAGAGATTAAAGGACATCGTGGCATGGCAATTAATGGGAGATATTACACCAGAGCAAGCAAAATGGCGGGATAATGCAATACAAGACTCACACTCCAGCGCCCTGATTGAACGTCGTACTCGTTTGGCGCTACGGGATGCCGATGAAAAAGGACTGGCGGAATGGTTAAACTTGTTACCTAAAAATGTCCTGCAAAAAGATGAATGGCAATATTGGCGTGCGATTGTCCTGCTGAATACCGGTAAGAAAAAGGAAGGAGACGCCATATTACGTAAATTGATGGAGCATCGTGGTTTCTACCCTATGGTAGCAGCACAGAAATTACATATGCCCTATCCTCTGGTGATCAATAAGTCAGAAAGACCTGATGCTTCCATCACGAAGTTACCGCAGATTAAGCGGGTCCGTGAATTAATGTATTGGAATATGGATGATCTGGCCCGCTCAGAATGGATCAACTTAGTTTCTTCGCAGAACAGCACTAAACAAGAACAACTGGCTCGTTATGCGTTTGAGCAAAATTGGCCTGCGCTGAGTGTTCAGGCGACGATCACCGGCAAGATGTGGGATCATCTCGAAGAACGTTTTCCTTTAGCGTGGCAAAATGAATTTGCTCACTTTACTTCAGATAAAAGTATTTCACAAAGTTATGCAATGGCTATTGCGCGACAGGAAAGCGCCTGGGACCCACAAGCCCAGTCTTCAAAAGGAGCGAGCGGATTAATGCAACTGATGCCCAAAACAGCAGAACATACGGTAAAGAGCAAAAAAATTGATGGCTATGTCAGCCGCAGCCAATTAATGAACCCGGCCATAAATATCAAAATTGGCACTGCATATCTGGAATCGATTTATCAGAATTTTGGTAATAACCGTATTCTCGCCAGTGCTGCCTATAACGCAGGCCCCAGAAATGTCGAACGTTGGTTAACCAATAGTGCGGGAAACATTGATGCTATCGCTTTTATTGAAAGTATTCCTTTTTCTGAAACACGCTCTTACGTCAAAAATGTGCTGGCTTATGATGTGTTCTATCATAATTTCATGGGGAAATTATCTAATGTGTTGACTGAAGCTGAATGGCAAAGACGTTACTGATTTCAGATCTAATTGTGATATGATTTTGTACTAGTTAAATAGTATGGCTATAGATTATGACACAAAATCATTTGATTGATCCGGCACTTTCCCCGGAAGATGGCGATGACTGGCTTGCTTTTGTCGAGTTATTACAAACGGCATTTGAACAAAATTTGCAACATCAAATTTTACAGTTATTATTGACACCCGATGAACGTACAGCGTTATCAACCAGAGTTCGAATTATTCAAGAGTTGATGCGTGGGCAAATGAGTCAACGCGAACTCAAAAACGAACTTAGTGTTGGGATTGCAACAATCACTCGTGGCTCGAATAGTTTGAAATCAGCGTCAGCCCACGTCAAAGAGTGGCTGGAGGCGCAGTTATTGAAGTAAATCGGTTATAATAATAGCTGTTCTGACGATATCTGTTTTGGTAATGGTGGTTAAATAATCACTAACAGAGGCCATATCATTATGGCCTCCGGTAGTTATGCTATTGTCATTATGCCATTAAGGTTGATTGTTCAATTCTTTATAAATTTCATGATGGATAGGAACGAGAGCCAGTATCAGTGCCTGATGGTAAACACTAGTACGAGTCAGGATGCCATTGGTGAAAAAGCCAATGGCCCCACCTTTTTGTTTGATGTTATCAACACCGGTCAGATAAGCCATTTCGTGACCAAGTTCACGTCCCTCACGAATGCCTTCCAGTACCTTTTCAGGCAGCATCAGACTGGCAGAACGCGATTCACCCCGGATTTGCTTATACTCGATAACCATCCAGGCAAAAGTCATGTCATCTTCGATTCCGGCTTCAACACCGACCCAGAAATCGGCTTCCGGCCGAACCTGACGAGCTGCCATAACCCGATGACGAGCACCAGTACGAGTTTCGGTATTACCAATTGGCTGTTGAGGGACGCTACTGTCTACATTGACATCTTCTATACGGTATGTTCCTGGGCCAAAAACATCATCAAATGCAAGGCTAATCGCTTTTATCTTCGCAGGGTTAGTTGTTGCAGCAATAACATGATACATAATAAATAAGTAATCCTTTGAACTATTTCATGATGCAGTATAACGGAAAATAACTATGTTACAGGTATATCTTGTTCGTCATGGCGAAACAGAATGGAACGTGGCTCGTCGTATTCAAGGGCAATCTGACAGCCCATTGACTGAAATTGGGCGGCGTCAGGCACTCTTGGTAGCACAAAGAGTGCAGTCAGAGAACATTACACATGTTATCACTAGTGACCTTGGTCGAACACGCGAAACCGCAGAAATTATTGCAAAAGCCTGTGACTGTGAGGTGATATTAGAGCCACGCTTGCGGGAAATAAACATGGGCATTCTGGAAAACCGTGAACTGAGTTCCCTGACACAAGAAGAAGAGTCCTGGCGCAAAAGTCTTGTTGATGGAACACCAAACGGACGGATACCAAAAGGTGAATCAATGAACGAGGTATGCAGTCGTATGCGTGCAGCACTGGAAAGCTGTCTTGACCTACCAGCAGGAAGTCGTCCTTTGCTGGTGAGTCATGGCATGGCGTTAGTCAGTCTGATTTTCTCTATTTTGGGATTACCAGCCAACTCTGAACGTCGCCTGCGGTTGAGGAACTGCTCTATCTCAAGGGTGGATTATCAGGATAGCCCATGGCTGGCTTCTGGTTGGATCGTTGAAACAGCGGGCGATATCACACATCTGAATATGCCCGCATTAGATGAACTACAAGGCTAACGCTGAATTGGGATGAGGTACTCAAACTCCACAACATGGCTTTGAGACTCATCCTCCAACTTCTTCCTTTCAAGATTAGTAAGATAGTATCGCTCGACATCGTATCCCTTCCTGCGAGTGATATTCAGTTGGGGTAAACAAACAGTATAGATATTAAAGAGAAATTCATCGAGGCGCTCTTCTTTACCAAAATAACTGAATGAAATGTATTCCCCTCCGGGCAAAACAACCGGCTGACTATCTTTAGTGTCAAAAGTCGCATATTCCGGCTCTATTGCAGTGGTATAAAAAACCGTCTGCTCATCATCATGATCTGTACTGATAGTGGAATGGTGCAATCCATACAATTTAGGAGGTAAGATTTCAGCATGTTGCAGATAGAAAACCCAAAAGTTATTGCGCATCTCCGTACAGGCTTTCGACCATTGTTCCAATGTATAGGAGCAGGTATGCTCAGTACCGACAAGTAATTTATCTTCCAACGTCACAAACTTATGTTCAGGTAACGGTTTGTTATCCAACATAATCGGAGGACAAATCCCGGTAGCACACCACTCCTCACTTCGGCGATAAGAGGCCGGTGTTCGGTTGAACTGTTTTTTGAAAGCTCTGGTAAAAGTTTGTTGAGAATCAAAACGATATTGCAGAGCAATGTCCAAAATGGGGCGACCGGTTACACGCAATGCAACGGCAGCCTTGGACAACCGTCTGGCACGAATGTAAGAGCCAATAGCCTGTCCCGTAACATCTTTAAACATGCGCTGTAAGTGCCACTTGGAATAACCTGCTTTTGCTGCAACATTATCAAGGGATAGTGGACGATCCAGATTATTATCCAACCAATGTAGCAGATCTCGAATGATGTTGGTTTGATCCATACATCTCCCTAATTCATCAAGACAAAAAGAAAACCATACAATTTTAAGATAACTAAATGTTTAAAAAATTTTCAGAATGAAAATGTTATATAGATTGATAATCAGCACCTATCATTTCCAAACTCTAAGATGGCTTTAACTACCTGATTTTTTTTTAATTCACCAAGCATACTGTCGTTTTCACAACATAGTCCTTTTCCCTGTTATGACAGCAACACCTATTGTAACTACCCATAGCCGCTATTTTCATTGCAATTCCTAAATTGACAAGCATTCTTCCTGACATAATAAAGCAGAATATTGTGGCACAATCACAACAGATAAAACCTGATACGAAATTAAACAAGACAAATCTTGGAATAAGCTAATGGCAAATATGATCATTTGTCAAGCTTACCTTTAGGCTCCATTACCAATAATGGTTGGAAAATTTATTAAAATAATTTGCCTCTATTTTATATTGATGGGCGATAAACAACAGTGACACCCCATGAAATTTTCTATGAAGAAAACATATTTTGTATATCTTTGAGAAAGTATGAGCATCCGTAAAAGCAGATTTAAAACACACTCTTTACTCGTTTTGAATGTATATTCAGCTATAATGCCATGTTTTTCTTCATAGATACATTAACTTTGAAAATGCCTTTGCAAAAGCCATTGATTCGCATTATATGTCAATGATAGATATTTTCACCGTGTTTATTTAATTAAAGTGGACTAAATATGGTAACAATTAAGAAAATAGTGATTGCTGTTGCCCTACTCTGTTCTCCGGTGATCCTGCACGCCGAAGAGATCGGATCTGTTGATACCGTGTTCAAACTTTTTGGGCCAGATAACAAAATAGTGATAGAAGCTTTTGATGATCCCGATGTTAAAAATGTAACTTGCTATTTAAGCAGAGCTAAAACAGGTGGAATTAAAGGCGGTTTAGGATTAGCAGAAGATACTTCTGATGCCGCGATCTCCTGTCAGCAGGTTGGGCCAATTGAACCGGCAGATAAGATCCTTAATTCACCGAAAAAAGGGCAAGTCGTTTTCCAGAAAAGAACATCGTTGGTGTTTAAAAAACTCCAGGTTGTCCGTTTTTACGATCCAAAACGTAATACACTGATCTACTTAACCTATTCCGACAAAGTCATTGATGGTTCACCTAAAAATGCCATCAGCGCCGTACCCATTATGCCGTGGAAAGAGTAGAACAACCAACGAAACCGCAGCCTAAAAAAATAGTGATTAAAAAGCCCTGAACTCCCTTAAGTATTCAGGGCTTTTTTTGTTGATATTGTATTTTTAAAATAAAGATTTTTATGAATGCAATAAATTAAAAACACAATAAATGACGGGAATAAATATTAGTCTTCCAGATCACCACAGAAACGATAGCCTTCACCATGAATAGTGGCAATAATTTCTGGGGTATCCGGTGTCGATTCAAAGTGTTTACGAATTCGACGAATAGTGACATCCACAGTACGATCATGTGGCTTTAGTTCACGCCCGGTCATTTTTTTCAACAGCTCTGCACGAGTCTGAATTTTTCCCGGATTCTCACAGAAGTGGAGCATCGCACGAAACTCACTGCGTGGCAGCTTATAGTGATCTCCCATTGGGTTTACCAGTGAGCGGCTATTGATATCCAATTCCCAACCATTGAACTTATAACTTTCAACTTGACGGCGTTCTTCACCTGAATGGCTCAGATTCATAGTACGGGAAAGCAGGTTCCGCGCACGAATAGTTAACTCCCGCGGGTTGAAAGGCTTGGTGATGTAATCATCAGCACCAATTTCAAGGCCAAGTATTTTATCCACCTCATTATCACGCCCAGTTAAGAACATCAGGGCAACATTTGCCTGCTCACGTAACTCACGGGCAAGAAGCAGCCCATTTTTGCCTGGCAGATTGATATCCATAATCACTAAGTTGATATCGTTATCTGACAAAATATTGTGCATTTCTAAGCCATCATTGGCTTCATAAACAACATACCCTTCAGCTTCAAAAATACTCTTTAAGGTATTGCGTGTGACAATTTCGTCTTCAACAATCAAAATGTGCGGGGTTTGCATGGTTGCTACCTAAAAATCGCTAAAAAAACAGAACCTGTATAACATAAGCTGTTATTATTAAAAGTAAAAAATCCCACTCTCGCTCTGGATTACAGAAAACGCAGCTCATGTCTGAAAAATGTTGTTGATATGTTTTACGCTAAAAGCATTTGTTGCTTCTCTCTGAAGGTACATACCCGTAAACCCATCTCAGCAAGGGCTATATTAGTCTATTAACAGCAATATAACAGCTAGTAATGCATTTGCCCTCTAAAAAAACCAACTTTTGTTGATACATATCAAAATCAATTGTAGCACGATAACATTATTTGTAATTGTTAATTTAAAATTAACTATCTTGTTATTAATTTGGAAAATTAATGTTAATAATTTGCCATGTTGCCTCTAATGCTTAGAGAGATCAACCCAACACTTAAATGTTAAAATTAGCGTGTTTTATCATAAAGACGAAATAATTACAAAATATGTTTTTTATAAAATTAAATGCTGATAAAAATATTTCAAACCAGATAATGGCTCAATTATCGAATCATATTTTGAACGATTACAACACAGAAAATGATGCTTTTTTCCACGATGATTTTAAAAATTATTTGACTTCCACCACAGTTTCCTTTAACCAATAGGGGTCGAACAGAATAAAAAGACAGACAGGAAACCATGCGCAACGTTAGCCCGAAAAATACAATTACTGCAAACACAGTTACTGCTAAAACAATCACTACGATTACCACCGGAACCACGAGTTACGGTGCGGGCTGACGCGTACAAATAAAATAGTAAAAAGCCCGTATCCCACAAGATACGGGCTTTTTTTTGACGCTTTTTTTAACAGAAAGTCAGGAGAGAAATACCAATGCGAGTACTAAAATTTGGGGGCACATCAGTCGCAAACTACCAACGCGTACTGTGTGTGGCTGATATCGCTGAAAGTGAACTATCCCTTGGGCAAGTCGCCCTGGTTCTTTCTGCACCCGCAAAAATTACAAACCATTTAGTAGCGATGATAACCAAAACGGTTGCAGGACAAGACATTGTTTCCAATATGAGCGATACCACCCAAATCTTTACTGATTTGTTGTCGGGATTAAAAGAGCATCAGCCAAATTTCGATTATGAACTTCTGAAAGGTGTTATAGCGCGTGAACTGGCTAATCTAAAGCAATCCCTGCATGGTATTTCTCTGTTAAAACAGTGCCCGGACAGCATTAATGCAGCCCTGATTTGCTGTGGTGAAAAATTATCCATTGCGATTATGTCCACCGTACTACAAGCTCGCGGACATAAAGTATTTGTTATCGATCCGGTTAAAAACCTTCTTGCTCACGGACACTATCTCGAATCCACTGTTGATATCCACGAATCCACCAAACGTATTGCAGCCCTGAATATTCCTGCTGACCATATTATCCTGATGGCAGGCTTCACTGCGGGTAATGATAATGGTGAACGGGTTGTTCTTGGGCGTAATGGTTCCGATTATTCGGCCGCAGTGCTGGCAGCATGCTTACGTGCGGATTGCTGTGAAATCTGGACTGACGTAGATGGTGTTTATACCTGTGACCCACGGTCCGTTTCTGATGCCCGTCTATTGAAAAGCCTGTCCTATCAGGAAGCCATGGAACTTTCCTATTTTGGTGCTAAAGTCCTTCATCCCCGCACTATTGCGCCTATCGCTCAATTCCAGATCCCTTGCCTGATTAAAAATACCGCTAATCCTGATGCACCAGGAACGTTCATTGGTGAAGGACAAAAAGACGAAAGTATGCTTATTAAGGGCATCACTAACCTGAATCATATGGCAATGATCAACGTTTCAGGCCCCGGCATGAAAGGTATGGTCGGCATGGCAGCAAGAGTATTTGCCGTTATGTCCCGCTCAGGCATTTCTGTTGTGCTGATTACACAGTCTTCATCGGAATACAGCATCAGTTTCTGCGTACCACAAAAAGAGTTGAACAGAGCACAAAAAGCACTGACAGAAGAATTTTATCTGGAATTGAAAGACGGTGTGCTTGATCCCATTGATGTGATAGATAACCTCGCCATCATTTCTGTGGTTGGTGATGGAATGCGCACACAACGTGGCATCTCTGCCCGTTTCTTCTCGGCATTGACCCGTGCCAATATTAACATCATCGCTCTTGCTCAAGGTTCATCGGAACGCTCCATTTCCGCAGTCATTGACAATGATGCTGCTACAACAGCGGTTCGTCTCTGTCACCAAATGCTGTTTAATACCGCTCAAGTGGTTGAAGTGTTTGTTGTCGGTGTGGGCGGTGTTGGCAGCGCATTGATTGAACAAATCCGCCGCCAACAATCATGGCTGAAACAAAAACATATTGATCTACGCGTCTGTGGTATTGCCAACTCGCGGGCTATGCTAACAGATATGCAGGGCATCAGTTTAGATAACTGGCAACAGGCTCTGTCAGAAGCCAGTGAGCCTTTCAGCCTGAGCCGGTTGATCCGGCTTGAAAAAGAGTATCATCTCCTGAACCCGGTGATTGTGGACTGTACATCAAATCAATCCATTGCCGAACAATATGTCAGCTTCCTGAGCGATGGCTTCAACGTTGTCACACCGAATAAAAAAGCCAATACACTTTCAATGATCTATTACCGAAAAATCCGTCAGGCTGCTGGAAAGTCGAAGCGTAAGTTCCTGTATGACACCAACGTAGGCGCAGGATTACCTGTCATCGAAAACTTACAGAATTTGCTGAACGCCGGGGATGAGTTAGTTCAGTTCAACGGTATCCTGTCAGGTTCTCTGTCTTACATTTTCGGTATGCTGGATGAAGGTATGACACTTTCGCAAGCAACGTTGCTGGCAAAAGAAAAAGGCTTTACGGAACCCGACCCACGAGACGATCTATCAGGTATGGATGTTGCACGTAAACTATTAATTCTGGCGCGTGAATCTGGCTATGAGCTGGAATTGGAAGACATTCATGTCGAGCCCGTTTTACCGGCATCATTTAATGCCAGTGGTGATGTCAGCGATTTTCTGCAACGTTTACCACAACTGGATCTGGAATTTAATCGCCGGGTTGCAGATGCCGCAAAGCAAGAAAAAGTGTTGCGCTATGTCGGCATCATTGAACAAGGTCGTTGTATGGTGAAAATTGCCGCAGTCGATGGCAATGATCCGCTTTATAAAGTCAAAAATGGCGAAAACGCGCTGGCTTTCTATACCCGTTATTATCAACCAATCCCACTGGTGCTACGTGGCTACGGTGCAGGGAATGATGTGACGGCAGCAGGCGTTTTTGCTGATATATTACGCACTCTGTCATGGAAATTGGGGGTTTAATGGTGGTCAGGGTTTATGCACCTGCCTCTATCGGTAACGTTGGGGTTGGGTTTGATGTGCTTGGCGCAGCAGTTTCTCCTGTTGATGGTTCACTGCTTGGGGATTGTGTCTCTGTCAGTGCAGCAGAAAGTTTTACTTTAAGTAATGAAGGGAAATTTATCGGTAAACTACCTGAAAATCCGAAACATAATATTGTCTACCAATGTTGGCAGCTCTTTCGCCAGCGACTGGGTAAAGAACTGCCTGTTGCCATGATACTGGAAAAAAACATGCCGATTGGCTCAGGATTAGGTTCCAGTGCCTGCTCAGTAGTTGCCGCATTAGTGGCATTAAATGAGTATGCAGGCCGTCCTTTTGAGCGTAGCCAATTATTGGACATGATGGGGGAATTAGAAGGGCGAATTTCCGGTGGTGTACATTATGACAATGTTGCACCGTGTTATTTAGGTGGGCTGCAATTAATTCTGGCTCAGGAAGATAGCGTTTGTCAGTCAATCCCCGCATTTGATGATTGGTTATGGGTGATGGCCTACCCCGGCATCAAGGTTTCGACATCAGAAGCACGCGCCATTTTACCTGCTCGCTATTCCCGCAGCGATATTATTAACCATGGCCGTTATTTTGCAGGATTTATTCACGCCTGCTATACCCAACAATCTGATTTAGCGGCCAAATTGATGAAAGATGTTATTGCCGAACCTTATCGCACACAGCTTTTACCTGGTTTTACCAACGCACGTGATGGAGTAAAAAAACTGGGTGCTTTGGCATGTAGCATCTCTGGCTCTGGCCCGACATTATTTGCGATTTGCAATGAGATGGCGATAGCGAAAGAGGTCGCCCAGTGGCTGCAACAACATTACGTACAGAATGACGAAGGTTTTGTTCATATTTGCCGTCTGGATCTCGCAGGCGCACGACAGGTAGGGTAACAATGAAACTATATAACTTAAAAGACAATCACGAGCAGGTCAGTTTTTCACAGGCAGTTAAACAAGGATTGGGGAAACAGCAAGGATTGTTCTTCCCGCAGGATTTACCTGAATTCAGTCGTGCCGAAGTTGATGAATTATTAAAACTGGATTTTGTCAGCCGCAGCCAGCGTATTCTCTCTGCATTTATTGGCGATGAAATTCCTGCTGAACAACTGGCTAAACGCGTTAAAAATGCTTTCGCTTTTCCTGCTCCCATATCAATTGTCGAAGATGACATCGCTTCACTGGAGCTTTATCACGGCCCGACACTGGCTTTCAAAGACTTTGGCGGCCGTTTTATGGCTCAGATCCTTACACAAATTGCAGGAGAACAACCAGTCACTATTTTGACTGCGACTTCCGGTGATACCGGAGCGGCTGTTGCTCATGCCTTTTATGGTTTAGAGAATGTACAGGTGGTGATCCTCTATCCAGAAGGAAAAATCAGCCCATTACAGGAAAAACTGTTCTGCACATTGGGTCGCAATATTCACACTGTCGCTGTTCAAGGCGATTTTGATGCTTGTCAGGCGCTGGTTAAACAATCTTTTGATGATGAAGAACTGAAAAAAGCTTTGTACCTCAACTCTGCGAACTCAATTAATATCAGTCGACTACTGGCACAAATTTGCTATTACTTTGAAGCCGTTGCACAGATACCAGCAGAAAAACGCGAACAGTTGGTAATTTCCGTGCCTAGCGGCAACTTTGGCAATCTGACTGCGGGCTTACTGGCAAAATCAATGGGATTGCCGGTAAAACGTTTTATCGCGGCAACCAATGTTAACGATACCGTTCCCCGTTATCTGGCAGAAGGCACATGGCAACCGAACCAGACCGTTGCCACTCTCGCCAATGCGATGGACGTCAGTCAGCCAAATAACTGGCCGCGTATTGAAGAACTTTTCCGTCGTAAGGGTTGGTCACTCAGTGAACTGGGCAATGGTGTTGTAGATGACAATATCATTCAAAGCACAATCCAGGAATTAGCTGCCAAAGGCTATATTTCCGAACCTCACGCAGCCATTGCTTACCGGGTATTACGGGATCAATTGCAGGAAGGCGAATATGGACTGTTTTTGGGAACGGCTCATCCCGCCAAATTCAAAGAAAGCGTGGAAGCAATCCTCGGCCAGCCATTGCCGTTACCACAAGAGCTGGCCGAACGTGCCGATATGGCATTATTATCCCACGTCCTGCCTGCTGATTTCGCCACCTTACGCGAATTCCTGATGGAAAGAGCCCCGAAATAAATAGATTTGTCACTCCACAATGACTTGTGGAGTGGCCTTTATCATGGTTGTTCAGGGCGTTTAAACACCAATTTATTGCTTTTAGAAAGAGATTCATCAAAAGCGTATCCTTCCAGGTTAAACTCCACCAACCGTGCTGGATCGGTCAATTGGTTTTGAATAATAAAGCGGCTCATTAATCCACGGGCTTTCTTGGCGTAGAAACTAATAACTTTATATTTGCCATTTTTTTCATCCAGAAAAACCGGCTTGATAATGTTGGCTGACAGCTTTTGGGTATTTACCGATTTGAAATACTCATCAGAAGCCAAATTAATCAAAACATCATCACCTTGTTGCTCCAGTGCAACATTCAAATTTTCCGTAATACGATCTCCCCAGAATTTATACAAATCTTTACCACGAGGGTTCTCCAGTTTGATACCCATTTCCAAACGATAAGGCTGCATCAGATCGAGAGGACGCAAGACCCCATATAACCCAGATAAAATTCTCAAATGAGTTTGAGCAAAATCAAAATCAGCATCTGAGAATGTTTCTGCCTGCATACCGGTATAGACATCCCCTTTGAAAGCAAGGATCGCCTGACGAGCATTTTCCGGTGTGAATTCGGGTTTCCACTCACCAAAACGGGCTGCATTCAATCCCGCCAGTTTATCGCTGATACCCATCAGGCTACTGATTTCTGCGGGTGTTAATGTGCAGCAAACATCAATTAACTGTTTAGACTCCTCCAGCAAAGCTGGTTGACTATACTTTTCTGTTGCAAGCGGGTTTTCATAATCGAGCGTTTTGGCTGGTGAAATAGTAATAAGCATGATTCTGTTCCGAGTTTCTGAATGGTTTTCTCAATAATCGAGGCTTTTCCACTTCAATTTAGCAAAATTAACCTGAAAAAGGGGAATAACAGCGATAGAATTTTCCGACCTGACGCGCTGTGCTTGACCATGTTATTATCACAAGATGGCGAGGCAACTGTGCCAAAGATTTTACGTATAACGATGAGATATTAACCATGACCGATAAACTGACTTCCCTGCGTAAACTGACAACAGTAGTAGCAGATACCGGGGATATCGCTGCAATGAAATTGTATCAGCCGCAAGATGCAACAACTAATCCTTCCCTGATTTTGAATGCTGCACAGATCCCTGAATACCGTCAACTGATTGATGAAGCCATTGAATGGGCTCGTCGTCAGAGCAATTCCCGTGAGCAACAAATTATTGATGCCGGCGATAAATTGGCAGTTAACATCGGTCTGGAAATTTTGAAACTGATACCTGGCCGCATTTCCACTGAAGTTGATGCCCGCCTCTCTTATGACACCGAAGCCAGTGTTGCGAAAGCAAAACGTCTGATCAAACTGTACAACGAAGCGGGTATCAGCAATGACCGCATCCTGATCAAACTGGCTTCCACCTGGCAAGGTATCCGTGCTGCTGAGCAACTGGAAAAAGAAGGTATCAACTGTAACCTGACTCTGCTGTTCTCTTTTGCACAAGCGCGGGCCTGTGCAGAAGCGGGCGTTTACCTGATCTCTCCATTTGTTGGCCGTATCCTTGACTGGTACAAAGCGAATGGCGATAAAAAAGAGTTCGCGCCACACGAAGATCCGGGCGTCATTTCTGTTTCTGAAATTTACCAGTACTACAAAGAACATGGTTACAACACGGTTGTTATGGGAGCAAGCTTCCGTAATTCCGGCGAAATTCTGGAACTGGCTGGCTGTGACCGCCTGACTATTTCTCCTGCATTGCTGAAAGAGCTCTCTGAAACAAAAGGCGAAGTTGAATGCAAACTGGGCTATGAGGGAGAAATTAAGCCTCGTCCAGCCCCAATGACTGAAGCTGAGTTCTACTGGGAACACCATCAGGATGCGATGGCAACCGAGAAACTGGCAGAAGGTATTCGTAAATTCGCTATTGATCAGGGCAAACTTGAGAGCATGATCGCTGATTTGCTGTAATTCTGAACAACCCACTATTTTTTATTCTATAAAGGCGACATAATAATGTCGCCTTTTTCACTATTTTTTGTTGTTTTTATTTTTTACTGTTAATTGAGGTTCGTATGAATGTATTACGCATTGGCCTCGTATCTGTTTCTGATCGTGCTTCAAGCGGTATTTATCAGGACAAGGGTCTGCCTGCATTGGAAGAATGGCTAGGGAAAGCAGTAACCACTCCTTTCAGTATCGAAGCCCGACTGATCCCCGATGAGCAAATCCTGATTGAGCAGACCCTGTGTGAATTAGTCGATGAATTAGGCTGCCATCTGGTGCTGACTACCGGGGGAACAGGCCCTGCCCGTCGTGATGTGACACCAGATGCAACATTGGCAATTGCTGATCGTGAAATGCCCGGATTTGGCGAGCAGATGCGTCAAATCAGTTTGCAATTTGTGCCAACCGCGATTTTATCTCGTCAGGTCGGTGTGATCCGCAACCAGGCATTAATCCTTAATCTGCCCGGACAACCAAAAGCAATTGCAGAAACGCTGGAAGGGTTGAAAGATAACAACGGCAAAGTCTTAGTGCCGGGCATTTTTGCCAGTGTGCCCTATTGTATTCAACTGTTGGATGGCCCTTACATCGAAACTGATGAAACCGTTGTGGCCGCTTTCAGACCCAAAAGTGCCCGCCGTTAACCCCTGGTTTCCTGTGTTCAGTGGCTGATTTCCGTCCATCAGCATTCGGTGATTAATGCACCGTTGTCAGAAAGCACACATTAAAAAGGTTCTGGATAAAATCAGAACCTTTGAGAAAAAAGTTTGTTCCAGTAGCTCAGGTCAGACTGCCACCACGAGTTTCAATAACCTGCTTGTACCAATAGAAGCTTTTCTTACGGCGTCGTTCCAGTGTTCCTGTTCCCTGTTCATTCTGATCAACATAGATGTACCCGTACCGCTTGGAAATTTCGCCCTTTGAGGCACTGACCAGATCAATCGCTCCCCAGCTTGTATATCCCATAACTTCCACCCCATCTTCAATTGCTTCCCTGACCTGCACAAGGTGGTCATTAAGATAATCAATGCGATAATTATCCTGAATACTGCCATCAGCTTCCACGGTATCTTTGGCTCCCAGACCATTCTCAACAATAAACAGTGGCTTCTGATAACGATCCCACAATAAATTGAGTAAGATACGCAAACCGACCGGATCTATCTGCCACCCCCACTCTGAACTGGATAGATGTGGGTTCGGGATCGTGCTCAGGATATTACCCTGTTTTTTCAGATATTCAGATTCATCCCCTGATGCACAGCTACTCATGTAATAACTGAATGAGATGAAATCAACCGTAGCTTGCATTTCCTGTTTATCTTGTTCAGTTATCGTTACCTCAATGCCATTTTCGCGGAAATAGCGCAGCATATAGCCGGGATAAGCACCACGACACTGTACGTCACCAAAAAACAGCCATTTCTGATTTTGCCGAAGAGTTGTCAGTACATCATCCGGTTTACACGTCAATGGATACATCAGGTCACCCAATAACATATTGCCAACTTTGGCATCAGGGATTATCTGATGGCACAGTTTCACCGCACGGGCACTGGCTACTAATTGGTGGTGGATGGCCTGATAGATCTCTGATTGTGTGCTGTTTTTAGGTAATCCGACTCCTGTTAGTGGTTCATATAGTGACATATTGATTTCATTGAACGTCAGCCACAACTTCACTTTTTTCCGATAACGGGTGAAAACGGTACGGGCATAGTGCTCAAAAAAATCGATCAGCTTGCGATTGCCCCACCCACCGTATTTTTTGACCAGTGCCCACGGCATTTCATAGTGGGACAACGTGATCAATGGCTTAATCCCATATTTCGCCATTTCATCGAATAACTTGTCATAGAATGCCAGCCCTGCTTCGTTAGGCTGCGTTTCGTCACCTTGAGGAAAAATCCGGCTCCATGCAATGGACGTCCGCAAACAGGTAAAACCCATTTCAGCAAACAGTGCAATATCTTCGGGATAACGATGATAAAAATCGATAGCAATATCTTTCAGATACTGTGTGTTATCACTCTCTCGCTCAGTGACAGGTCCCATAATACCCTGCGGTTGAACATCGGATGTTGAAAGTCCTTTTCCATCGGTTAAGTAAGCCCCTTCAATCTGATTGGCAGCAACTGCACCACCCCATAGAAAATGTGTTGGAAACGGTTTCATGCGGATCTCCTCTTTGGACATGTGATGAATAACGATGTTAGTGGCATCTTTCATCCTTATTTTCTTTTGTGGAGAGTTTGGTTGAGGCAGGAAGCCCGAACAACCATGTCAATAAAGTTGAAATGACAAAAGCCAGCACAGTACCAATAAGCGCACCCCATACCGTATTATTGATACCCGTTGGTGGAATAAGCTGAGTAAGGGTAAGAATATTAACCAACCCCAATGAATAGGCAGCACTTTGGTAATAACCAACCACTGAACTGCCCATCGCTCCAGCAATACAGCCAAAAATAAATGGGCGTCGATAAGGCAGGGTCACACCATAAACCGCAGGCTCAGTAATACCAAATATCCCGGTGGTTACAGCCGAGCCAGATAACATTTTCAATTTAGCATCGCGGGTACGCAGAAACACACCAAAGGCCGCTCCTGTTTGTCCTATCACTGCGGGGAGTATCAAAGGCATTAACGTATCGTAGCCAACAGTAGCTAAATTATTGATTAAAATAGGAATAAACCCCCAGTGCAGACCAAAAATAACACAAATTTGCCATACTCCTCCCGTAATCATCCCTGCCAATACCGGAGCGAATCCATAAGCACTTTGGTAACCTTGCGCCAGCAACTGGCTTAACCAAGTCGCCGTTGGTCCAATGACAAGAAATGTAAGAGGGACAATTAACATAAGGCAAACAAGGGGGGTAATGAAGTTTTTGATTGCAGCAGGAAGATGAGCATCTAATACCTTTTCAACCTTGCAGCTTACCCAAGAGGCCAGAATAATCGGGATCACTGAAGAACTGTAGTTCAGGAAGGAGAGTGGAATACCCATGAAATACTCAGTTGTACCACCAGCTACCGTCGATGTTTGAAAGGCAGAGATGATCATGGGATGAACTAATGCACCACCAATACCCATCGAAATAAAGGGATTACCACCGAATTTCTTACCTGCTGTATAACCGAGCACCAATGGAAAAAAGTAGAACAGAGAATCACTGGCAGCATACCAAACATGATATGTCCCACTGTCGGGAGACATCCATTTCAGAGTAACAGTAACTGCAAGCAATCCTTTTAAAATACCCGCTGCCGCCATAATACCCAAAAATGGGCTGAAAACACTGGAAACTATATCAATGAAATGGTTAAAAAGGCTGTCTTTCTTATTAGCTGAGTCTGTTGTGGCTTCTATCTTATCAGGAGGAGTTAGCACTTGTTGAATTGCCTGATAAACATCACGCACTTCATTACCAATGACTACCTGAAACTGCCCCCCACTTTCAATCACTGTCATAACTTCTGACTGAGCTTTTAGCTTACCGATATCAGTAAATGCACTATCCCGCAGTTTAAATCGCAGCCGGGTTGCACAGTGGACTAGACTGATAATATTCTCTTGCCCACCGACATCCGCAATAATTTCCTGAGCTAATAGTTGGTACTTCATGCTATTTCCCCATTTTTGCCATTAGATAGACTGGGAAGTGCAAAACGGTGAATTTTATTCAGGCAAAAAAAACTGACAATCCTCCCTTGCATACCATGCGGGAAATTATTGTCAGATGTCATATCCTAAAGATTTTCAAGTGACGCAGCCGAAAAAAAACTGCAACTTGAACGACAACAGGCATACTTCCTGTTACCACTAAAAGCAGTAATAATTCACTTTCTGATATTAGTTACTTTTAGTTATCACTCAAATTTCGAATAATAAAAGTGTGACTGTGATCGCGAAGCTCTATTAATAGAGACTCATTAATCAATGATATTGAGCAGTCTAAGATCCAACTTCGACTCCCATCCCTGCTTCTGTCCAGCCTGAAAAGCCTTTTTTAAAACGGCTGGCACGAATACCTTTAGCACGCAATAGTTCAAGGGCATTGGCAGAAAGAACACAATAAGGCCCACGGCAATAGGCGATAATATCCTGACGGGAAGGCAGCTCATCCAGCCTGTTTTCCAGTTCATCAACAGGGATATTGATAGCATTGGGTAAATGACCTTGCTCAAATTCCTCTTTAGGTCTGACATCCAGCAAAAATGTGCTTTTTTCCTTGATTCTCTCCAACAGCTCATCCCATGAAATCGCTTCCTGATTATTCGTATCATCAATTAATCTGCGCATTTCTGCCCGGTTAAATTCGGCATATCTCTGGATGGCTGTAACGATATCCATAATCGGCCCTTCCCCCAGGCGATAAAACACATTTTTGCCGACTTTACGGGATCGAAGCAGCCCCGCACGTTTCAAATGTTGAAGATGCTGTGAAGTATTGGCAATGGACAGACCGGAAAGCTCCGATAGGTTTTCCACGGATTGTTCCGTATCAATCAGACATTCAATCAATATTAGCCGATGAATATTTCCCAACACTTTAGCGATTTCTGCTATCTCAACGAGAATTTGTTTATCAAACATTGACTTTATACTTCCGTCATCATTAAACTCAATAAATTAATTGATTATGATATTATCAGACTTTTTCTATCATTTCGAGTACTTGCTGATTGATTGGCCATTAGGGGATACCCTATGGATTTCAAGATGCAGCTAACCAAACTGCAACTCGAAAGACGATGGGTATAACCAGAATTTGGAGATTAAAAACTGATGAGTGAAGGACTGGTGTTTATTGCTTATTCTGCATTGATTGGTGGTGGCGCAACAGTTGTCATGGATCTTTGGGCTGTTTTTATAAAACGTTATTTCGACATTCCCTCATTAAACTACAGTATGGTGGGACGCTGGATTGGACACATACCCAAAGGAAAATTTATTCATGTAAGTATATTACAGGCTGAACCTGTAAAAGGTGAGGGTGGAATTGGTTGGTTCTTTCACTATCTTATTGGCATCATTTTTGCTGGTATTCTATTACTGATTTGGGGATTAGAGTGGGCAAAAAACCCAACTTTTCTGCCAGCATTAATTATAAGTTTAGTTACGTTAGTTGCTCCTTTTTTTATTATGCAGCCTTGCATGGGAATGGGGATAGCCGCATCCAAAACTCCCGCACCTAATACATTAAGGCTAAGGAGTTTAATGGCACATACCTCTTATGGCATTGGTCTGTATTTAGCTGCGCTTTTTTTAACATTATTTTCTTGATGTTATTTTTTTAGGAGGTATTTATATCAAACTGAATAAATTGTGAATTACAGCACGTAAATAATGTCTAAGCTTTCAGATCAAGCCATAGTAGGCTATTAAGTGACATTATACTGTTTTTATTAAAAAATATTCCAGTTACAATCTGAACCTGGAACTGCGGAATATTTATTTTTAGCAGGGTTAACTTTATCATGGATATAAATAAAATTAACCCCCTTCCTGTCTCAACATATTAAATTGGGATTTTTTAGGGATCCCCAATATTTATCAAATATATTCAATCAAAAAATTAACACTCTGTAAAAGTACTCAACGACAAGGTTATAGATTTTATTTATGACCATGCATCATAATATTTCAACAACCGTTCTTTTATCTTATCGTTGTAATAAGAGAAAGCGATAACCTCCGGGGGCGGTGTAAAATTAGGATGAAGAGAGTGAATGAAACTTTCGTAACGCTGTAACAACCCTTCTTGAATTATAGGTGTCCAATTTGGCTTGATATCCCAGAGACATTCATACCCGACACCAAGCATTTGTGAAGTAGTTTCTTTGGCTGTCACGTCACGGGAAAGCCCAGCTAACGGCGCACGTATTGGAGTGAAATAACTAAGATCGATATCCATATTTGCATTCCCATAAATAGCATTGGCAACATAATCAGCTAACAAGGGAGATTGATGTAAACCATCCCGGTACGTTCCAGTCACCAACCAAAGTCCATTCATTCCACATTCACCAATAAGAGGAAATCCATCAGCCGATATTGGTCTGTTTCCCACTTGAATCGAGATGATTTCAGAAGAATATAAATTTATATTGAGTTGTTCTACAGCACAATCAAGTAAGAATTGAACATCCGATACAGTTGCTTGAGTTCGGGGATCGTTTTTTAGAATATTAGTTGCACCAATATATAGAATACCGTCATTTCTTGGCACACAATGCAATCCACATGCAAAAGCACGATTTGGTGTGCGAATTACGGACTGTGGTAGTTCCACCCCTTCTGGCAGCTTAAGTAATATGGAAACACCGTTACCTGAAAATAATGGCGGGATTCGTTTTGTGATATCTGGCATGTCAGTAAGGATATCTAACGAGTAAACACCCGCAGCTATAATGACTTTATTAGCTGAAATTGTTTTTCCATCTTCAAGCTCAACACCGGTAACTCTTCCATTTTCCGATAAAACGCGCTTAGCATTTTTCGAAATGAGTGTTCCTCCTTCGGCCAAAAATGCAGAATCTAATATTTTGAGTAGTAAATGAGAATTCACGGCGTGTTCATCGGGAATATAAAGACTCATTAACGGTCGGACAAGTTCGTTAGGTTTTAGCCAAGTGATTTGTTTAGGGGAAATCTTTTCATATGGTTCATGATAAGATATTAGCATCTTCTCGATTGCATCATAATTAGCACTATCGATCTCATCAGTTCCAGCGGTGTTAAGAATAACATGTGTACCTTGTGCAGTAAAAAGTGATTGATGATTACCAGATGAAACAGCAAGTCTTTTAGCCCATTGCGGCCACCTTTTCTTGGCATTGAAATCCATACTGACTTTCAATTTTCCGTGCTGACTTGCAACTAAACCTGTCGTTACCTCACCGAAGCAACCATTCATCGCTCCTGCTGCATTAGAGGCTGCATTACTTCTATCAAGACTACCAATACGACAAACTGTATACTTTCTGCTGGCTAATTCGTAGGCAATTGAACTGGAGATTGCACCTGAGCCTACAACGATTACATCGTATTTCATGGTATTGCTCCTTTTTAAATTTCCCATTTAAGGGTTTGAAAAAGCCAATTATTTATGTGTTTCGTATGGCAATAGAAATGACTTATTTTTTGATAATCATCTCTATAGATCTATTATAAATAAAACATTAAATTTATAAATTGAATAATATATTTATATCAACTTATGTCAACTTGATATTTTATATATGTATGCTGTATCAAATTATCATAAGACACTAAAATTAAATAAATAATTATAAAATAAATTTTATACTTGTACGATTACATGAATAAAATATTCACATCAATATATAAAACCATTCAATATATTCATTTAATATGATGAAAATTTATTCTTTCTTATACAATTAAAATCGAGGAAAATTTATGAGTAAAATTTTTTCGGGCAAAAACCTTAATAACGTCACCCAAAAACAAGGAGCCACTTTCAAGAGAGCTGTGGCTCACAGTTTTTCGCGCTTAGATAGACGTTTCAGGGCACATGATGGATGGTTATTAGGAGATAAGATTTACATAGAAAATCTTTACGAAGATAAAAATGAGGAAAAAATTTCATCTGATATTATAGAGATGCTAGAGGATGTTGAAATAATCTTTTCACTTCTAGACGATAAGAATCTATCCGAAAAGAATCAATTCAGTATTATCGATACTTTAATTAATGCGGGAACCAATGAGCCAGATAAAAAGAAGCCAATAGATTCGGCGTATTTTTCTGGATTTATTGATGAAAAAAAAGGGGGCAATCTTTGGTTCAAACGAGAAGCCTTGGTCAAAGAAGTTATCCATATTTTAGGTGATTACTATGGAGCAACAGATTTGAATGATACAGAAATAGATAAAAATCGAGGATTACATGAACCAACATTATCCCTTGCCACCCATTACGGTTTTTTCCCAACCCCAATCGAAGTTGCACATTGGATTATTACAAAGGCCGAACTGACTAACGAGCCAGAATTCCATCAACTAACAGTACTTGAACCGAGCGCAGGGCTAGGAAACCTTGCTAAGCTCGCTGTAGATGCTGGTTGTATTGTTGATTGTATTGAAGTGCATACTGAAAGATGTCTAGAACTGGAGAATACCCAACTTTTCCGGCACATTATAAATGCGGATTTTATCACGATCGAACCTAACCAAGAAAAGCTATATGATCGAATAATAATGAATCCGCCATTTGAAGGAGAGCGAGATATCGATCATGTGGTACATGCGTTGAAATTCCTCAAGAGCAACGGCTTACTTGTTTCTATTATGTCACCAGGTACTGAATTTCGTAATCAGAGGAAATCAAAAGAGTTTAGAGCTCTAATGAAAAGTTTGAATGCCAAGTGGATTGATCTTCCTGAGGATTCATTCGTCAGTGTCGGGTCGCACAGTAACACTATTCTTCTGAAAGTTTGGAAAGATGGTAGATAGTTACATCTGTTTAGTTTTTTAATTTTATGCAAGAAAAACCGAATTCTTTGATATCTAGCGCTGCATTGATGGATGCCAGCGCTATCACTTTAAATTATAAATATTCATTTATTGTCTAATATAAACTCACTTAAGGTAACCTCATTGAAAATCTAACATTACGCGGTGTAAGTGAAAGCAAAGCAAAGATAGCCAAAATTAAACCAATCCATAATGGCGATATTAATCCATATCCGGCACCAATACTTAATCCTCCAGCCCACGCAATAAATGCCAGCCCACTGTTAATGACCGAAACATGGACGCTATTGACCAAAGGTCCAGCATTTGCCACTCGCATTACACGTGTAATCATTGCCGGACTCATAGGAACTCCCACAAGACCAATCACTAAAAAGGCAATAATGCTTATATAGCGACTTTCTGGGAAAAGCGCGAATATCAATAACGATATAGCCAGTATGCTAATTCCGATGGTCATCACCAAGAAGGTATGCTGATCCGCAAAACGACCAGTAATCGAATTGCCAATGACATTCGCAACACCGTAAAGGCCGAGTAATATAGGCACAACAGCAGGCAATAACCCTGTAACTTCAGTTAAGATTACAGAAATATAGCTGAAAGCGGCATAAGATGCCCCGATAATAAGGGCACTTGTACCATAAGCCGCCCAGAGTTTTCCATTTCGGAATGATGCAAGTTGCTCACCAATACGGACATCCGAAGTATTACGAGAAACAGGCACCAGCCTCCACACAATCAAAGCGCAAATGATAGTGAATACAACAACCAACCAAAAACTCAAACGCCAGCCCAGATGCTGATCGATCACAGTTGCTGCGGGTACACCTAAAACGGTTGCCAACATCATACCACTGAGAACAATTGATGAAGCTCTTCCCCGCATTTCAGTTTTGACGACTTCACCACAGACGGCTAAAGAGATGCCTATACAAGCAGAGCCTGCAACACCAGTGATAACACGGGCAATAGCCATAGCCTGATAACTTCCGGCAGTTGCAGCGATCACACCTCCAACACTATAGATTGCCAATAACCAAAGTAGAGCCTGTTTGTTAGGAACCCGTATCGTGACAAATAATGCGGTTAATATCGGCCCACCAACCACCATGCCAATAGCGTAGAGTGAAATCAGGTAGCCAATATCTGCGACAGTGACGCCAAACACACCAGTTAACGATGGCATCATGCCAACAACCATAAACTCAGAGGTGGTCAGTATGAATATCGTCAGTCCGAGCAAATAGATGGAGATAGGGATATCACGCGGTTTTTGTGAAGCTATTCCCGATGAAGTATTGGGGTTTACCCTTTCTGATTGCATTTTATTCATGGCCAGGCTCTCCTAATTCAACAGTATTTCGATTTGTAAATAGAGTCGCCAACAGTGCAGCAATGACATAAATAACAGCAGCCGTTCCGAACGCCCATACATAACCAACAATAACTTCGACTTGTGTTGCGGCCACAGCCATTAGTGCTGAGAGGCCTATGGTTGGGCCAAGTTCCATGGCAGTATTCATGACTCCACCAGCCAGGCCCGCATGATGTTGTGGAACATTCATAGTGGAAAGTACGGCAGAACCAGAAAAAACCAGTGAGATACCTACTGCTACAAGAATCAAACTGGGCAATAATCCCATAAAGTAAGTGGTATTTTTGTCAAGACTAACTAACAATCCAAATCCTACCGCAGCGATGAGTAACCCTAAGTTTGTCAACCGTACTGCACCTATGCGACTAACTAAATGTGTTGTCATTTGTCCAGTTACGATAAGAGCAACAGCAAATGGCAAGAATGCAGCCGCTGTCATAAGTGGTGTCCATCCTAGCTCTCGCTGCAAGTAGAGGGATAAAACAAAATTGATAACACCTGATCCTGCCGCAGCGAGAAACATACCGAACAATCCGATGAATCGAGAACGTTCGAAAATAAATCCGGGAGGAAGAAGTGGCTCACGAACGAAACGTTCGATCACTGCAAAGGCAATTAACAAACTGAGGCCTGTCAGCAGCGGGAGTAGCACAACTGATGATGTCCACGAGTGATCACCCGTTAATATCAAACCATAACTGCTTAAGGAAATACCGAAAGTAGCGAATATCGCACCAACCAGATCTAATTTCGACCTATGATGAATCTTGTCCATGTCTGCCGGAAGTAAGCCACGAGTGCTGACCAAGCCTATGAGTGAAACAAGGACAGGAACAGCGAACATCCATCGCCAAGAAATCCACGTTGTTGCTATACCGGAAATAATAAATCCCAGAACAGCCCCCAAAACAGAAACACCTCCCCATATAGTCATTGCCCGGGCAAAAGCCCCATGCTCTGGGAACAAAGTACGCAATACAGCCATTGCAGCAGGTGCTGTCAAGGCCCCACCTACTCCTTGAGCAAAACGCATAGCAACAAGCACTTCGAAAGAGGGGGCAAAGCCAGCTATAACAGAAGATATACCAAAGATGAGTAAGCCAACAGCAAACATTCTTCGTCCCTGAAACCTGTCTGCCAACTGTCCACCAAAAAGTAGCAGGCCACTGAATGGAAGCCCGTAGGCGGCAAGAACTAAAAGCAAATCAGCAGATGTAAGATTGAATTCTATTGCTATTTTTGGCAGCGGTACTGTGATGAGTGCGATGGTAAAGATCAGCGTGGATTGAACGATCGCTAAGATCGTAAATGCCAGACGTTGAGCATGTTGGAACGACTCTTTCTGTGGCTTTTCATTGTCTTTAGCGAATATATTGCTAGATGGCATTATATAATCTCCTGCTCGATATGATATATCAAGAGTACATTTAAATATCATTCAATTTAATAATTGAATAACATAATAATGTGAATTCAAATCTTCGTCAACATACAAAAATCCTTTATCATCTAGTTTAAGAATCAATAAAACATATATTGATAGCAATAATGAGGCTAATTAATATTAATTATATTAGATTATATCGCCATGAAATGATTAACCCGATAGCAAGGCAACGGCTTCGGACAGCGGCAAGAAAGAAATAACACATTATTATTTAATAGCATTATAGAGATGCCAGTTCCTGTTTTACGTTTTTTTGCAATCGCTATTTTATATTAACTTCAACCCTGTTTAAGAAGAACTGAAGTTAAAAAACATCATAGGCAGTTAAGCTGCAACCATTTTTCAGCATCAAGAGCCGCCATACACCCTGAACCTGCGGATGTTATTGCCTGACGATATTTATTATCAGCAACATCTCCTGCTGCAAATACGCCTGAGATTGATGTCATTGTTTCAAGGTGATGACTCTTACCATTCACAACAATATATCCATCATTCAGTTCTAATTTATTCTGCAAAAATTTTGTGTTAGGAGTATGACCAATAGCCATAAAACAACCACCTATTGGAAGATCACATAATATGTCATCAATTTTATTTATTAAGGCAAGTCCCTTGAATTGACCCTGATACTCTATATACCCTTTTACCTCTGTATTCCAGAGAATATCAATCTTACCTTGCTTGACCTTAGCCATTAGCCTGTCCTGTAAGATTTTTTCAGCTTTTAGCTGATCGCGTCTGTGAATGAGAAAAACCCGCCTTGCTATATTAGAAAGATACAATGCCTCTTCGACGGCGGTATTACCGCCACCTATTACCGCCACATCCTGGCCTTTAAAGAAAAAACCATCGCAAGTCGCACAGGCAGAAAGCCCCTGACCATATAATTTATTTTCACCAGGTAGATTCAAATAACGCGCTGTTGAACCTGTTGCAATAATAATACTTTCTGCCTGGTATTCATTTTTCTCCCCTGAAACTAAGAAAGGCCTAGCATCAAAATCAATTGAAACTATATGGTCATGAATTATTTCTGGAATAAATTCTTTTGCGTGATTATCCATTCTTAGCATCAATTCAGGGCCTGTTGTTCCCCCCGGCTCTCCCGGCCAGTTTTCAACATCAGAGGTATTCATTAGTTGCCCTCCCACTTCCAAGCCGGAGACAACAATAGGAGAAAGACCCGCCCTAGCCGCATATATCGCCGCTGTATACCCAGCAGGACCAGTTCCTATAATGAGTACTTTCGTATAAAAAGACATTAAATGCTCCTTGGGTTACCAGTTAACAGCATAATGATAATATTGGCTTAGGCATTAGAGGAGACAGGCTCCTTACACCGCAAATATCATCCAACCTGAACTACAAATTCTGAGAAACCATATCCTTAAATTGTGATAACGAAGCGACCCCAATAAGAGAATCAACAGGCAACCCATCTTTATACACTAACGTTGTTGGTATGCTGCGAATACCATATTTCATAGCAATATCATAGGCTTCATCAATATTAACTTCTGCGAAAGTGGCACTCGCTTTCATGTCGTTTGATAACTGGCTAAATGTTGGTGCAACTGCACGACACGGCCCGCACCACGGTGCCCAAAATCTGACAACGCAGATCCCTTTAGTATTGACTACACTATCAAAATTCTTTTCAGTTAATTCAATTAATGTATTCATATTGAATCCTTAGTTATGCGCAAGGTAATGACTAACTTAACTTATCCAACACAATATTCAATTATTATATTGAATATATAAAAACAATCAACCGTTCTTTTCCTATCAAAGAACAAGATTTTTTATTGATTAATAACAATTAGTTATAAAAAACCAAAACAAATTACATCCAAAAATGCTAAGAACGCCAGACAGATGCAATAGCTAAAATGTTTAACCCCTGAATGACCTTTGATCAGTAGTAAACAATCACTAATAGGGTATTTTCATATGTTTATTATCCAAAACACAAGTCAGAAATAATTAACAATATGTTGATAAATAATGTTTTTTATTCTCACACCCATACATTTTAGGTTTCCGAAGAGTAACCATTGATATAATATAAATTTTAAATAGAATAATTGAATATTGTAGTAAAATAGTGAGTATCAGCCCCAATAAAAAGCATCCATACCCAACAGATTTCGAATTGCTTCATAGCTGTATGGGATCACTACCAACTAAAAAGGCAATTGGAAAATGAAGGGGATAGGTACAAGATTAAGGATAGAAAACATGAGTAAGATACAAACTGTGAATGAACAAATTCATACTTTTTCTGATGCCATCTGCACTATGGCTCAAGCTTCATCTGATGTCGCCTCTGCCTTTGAGAAACTTTACACAACAACATTAATTGATGGAAAAATAAGCCATAAAATTAAAGAGTTAATTGCAATAGCAATCGCAATAACCTCAGGCTCTGAGGAATCACTTAGAAACCACATTCGTTCAGGTATAGCAAGTGGATTAACGCGAGAAGAGCTCGTTGAGGGAATTAACGTAGCAATATTGATGAAAGGTGAAAATGCTTTTATTTATAGTGCAAAAGCATTAACTCTGTATGACATTGAGAAAAGCAGTGAACGCTAAAAATCAATATTATCTATTGAGCCCTCCTATCCATTATGAAACAAGCCCCGTTGAAAACAATGGGGTTTGTCAGTGATTAAAATAATTTAAAATCTAATTTAAGTAGAACTATCACACCATTCCCTTACTTATAATCTTCCCGTGGTGTTTTGCAATATATCCTACAGGTATAGAAAAGAATACAGAATTCAAATATATTAAGTTATTAGTTATTAAAATTCATCTAACGTTAGCACAAAAAATCCAGGCAGATCATGTCCACTATCCCAATAATGATTAAATAGCTGCATCGTCAGGATTTCAGACATAAGAAATCGATGAGCGTTCCTCATAAATTCATTCAATATCGAAAGGCAGACGTAATTTATTACTTTTGATCAATATGAACCTTTAAAAACGTTCCTTTAATCTGTTATCTTGAATATTTTTCGTGATTCATATCACGAATTAAATATATTTTAACATATCGTGCAACGTCTTTATATCAAATCAGATAGGTATTTAGAGATCCCCATTTTTTATATAAAAAATTATTAACCTTATATCATAATTTGATAACACAGAGTGTTATCAAAATGTTTTTTTTGTGTAAAAATGAATCGAAAAATAAAATTTAATACCTTACCAGAATTAATTAAAACTCAAAAAAACATTATTTTTCATAAAGTTAAAAATAATAAATTATAATAGTAAATTTTATTTACATTTCAAGAAAAAACAAATACAAGCGGGTTCTTCATTAAGAAGCTTGACTGCATTATCAGCAATTCTTTATTACAAAAATAAAAATTTACTTATTAATCAAACACAGGGGATAATGCATGCAAAACTTTCTCAAGGCATTACAAGAATCCGGATTAAAAATCTCTATTTCTTCTGAATTATTTAAATCAGAAAATAAAAATTCAGAAATCAAGTTATCTCAACTGAAAAGACAGATCAGTGGAATGCTTCGAAATAGGTTACCTTTAAACATTACCACTCCCATAACTCTACAAAAAGATATTATTGAAGAAAAATATTTCCCATTAACAGATATTCAATATGCTTATTTAATTGGACGTAATCCTGGATTAGAATTAGGAGGATTAACTAGCTGTTTATATAAAGAGTTAGATATTAAATCATTAGATATCAATTCATTAAATTGTGCATTTAATAAAATCATTGAATATCACCCTATGTTGAGGGCAACATTGTCTTTAGACGGACAACAACAGATCTTACCTACTCCATTGAATTACACCATTCCTATTCAGGATATTAGCGAATACACTACATCAGAAAAAAAACAAATACTGTCAAGTATTCGCCAGGAAATGGAAAAACAATTATTACCTCTTGATAAAACACCTACATTCGATATACGTGCAACAATAATTAATGACGATATGACTCGTTTACATATTTATTTTGACCTTATGTTTGTGGATCTGCATAGCACCCACTTGATATTACGTGATTGGTGGCATGTTTACCAAGGTCATGAGTTACCAACATTCACCACTAATATGAATTTCCACACTTATATAAACTCAGAGCGTTACCTGCAAGGGGAATCACAAGGGCTACGTGACAAAGATTATTGGGAAAAACAGTTGGATGTTCTACCACAACCGCCAGAGCTACCATTGAAAACAATTCCTGAATTAATCTCTTCCCCTTTGATCAAACGTTACAGGCGGAAAATCACGACTGAAACATTACAAGCTCTCAGGCAAAAAGCAGAATTACGTCAATTAACTCTGGAAACCGTGTTTCTCGGCATGTATGCAGAAGTCCTGCGCCAATGGTCCAAACACCAAATTTTTACACTAACTATTACCCAATTTGGGCGGCGACCCTATTTTGATGGCATTGAAAATGTTGTCGGTAATTTTATTCACCCCATGTTGCTTGGAATACAGGGAACAAGAGAAGAAAGCCTCAATGATCGTTTAATACAGATCCAAACTGATTTGATGATGAATCGCTGGCATTCTTCTTACAATGGTGTCCAAGTTCTTAGAGAGCTGACCCGCCGAAAGCATCACAACCGAGCAGCAACAGCTCCCATAGTATTCAGCAATACTCTGACAGCCAATTTAGATGATGTAGTGACAGAGATCGGCTGGGAGAATGCTATCCATACTTACAGCAGTAATCAAACGCCACAAATCTGGTTAGAGAACCAACTGGTTCGTGTTGATGGTTTTGTTCAAATTAACTGGAACACTATCTGTGAATTGTTCCCTGATGGAATGGTAGAAGCCATGCTGGATGCTTATCTGACACTAATTGAGACTTGTGCAGAAGATGATGCTTTATGGGATAAAAATACATCATTGGTGAAGTTACCCGCGTCAGATATGACAGAACGGGAAAACGCTAATGCAACAGCTACAACATTCGATATCAAATTGCTACATGAAATAGTTTTGCAGGCAGCCGCAAAATTTCCTGATGAAGTCGCCCTTATTCAGGGAGAAAAACAAATTACTTATGCAGAAATGGTTAACAAAGCCGGTTCAATAACCCAACAACTTCAGGCTGCTACCCAAATTCATCCCAATGACATTGTCGCTGTCTCCTTACCACAAGGCCCTGAGTTGGTAATCGGATTGCTCGCTGTTCTTATGTCAGGTGCTGCCTACGTAGCCATCGATCCCCAACTCCCTGCTGAACGTCGAATGAATTTGATTAATCGTTGTTCAGCCAAAGGCATTATCACTGCTAGCACAGCATTTGACCATAATGAGTTTTCGGGTCTGCCCCGGATTAATCTGGATAAGTGTCCTATGGACAACTCAATGGATATCGCACATTGGTCTTCTATACCTTCAGTACAGGGACCAGATGATCTGGCATATGTTATTTTTACTTCCGGTTCAACCGGAGAACCGAAAGGTGTCATGGCCTCCCACCGTAATGCAGCAAATACTGTGTTTGATATAAATCACAAATTCCACGTTACAGAAAAAGATGCCGTATTATCTGTTGCACCTGCGGGGTTCGACTTGTCTGTTTATGATTATTTCGGACTACTGGGAGTAGGCGGAAAAGTTATTTTTTCCATCCCAGAGACAGCCAATGATCCGAAAGTCTGGCTGGAAATACTCATCAAACATCAGATTACTATCTGGGATAGCGTTCCTGCCCCCATGAAAATATTGGTAGACAGAAACGGCTCTGCACTTGCCGAAAGCAAATTAAGGCTCATCCTCATGAGCGGAGACTGGATACCTGTTGATCTGCCTGGGCGCATCCGGGAAACGTTGCCAAATGCGGCAATAATCAGCCTTGGTGGAGCTACCGAAGGCTCCATCTGGTCAATACATTATCCTATTGAGAAAATCGATCAAAACTGGAAAAGCATTCCTTATGGTAAGCCATTGGCAAACCAGACTTTTCATGTTTTAAATAGTTGGCTTCTTCCCTGCCCCAAATGGGTGACCGGAGAACTCTACATTGGTGGCGTTGGCGTAACCCACGGTTATTTGGGCGACGCAGAAAAAACCTCACTTCGCTTTATTACTCATCCCATCACTGGTGAACGGCTGTACAAAACGGGAGATTTAGGACGATATATTGAAGATGGTCTGATAGAGATTTTAGGGCGTGAAGATAATCAGGTAAAAATCAATGGATATCGCATTGAATTAGGCGAAATTGAAGCCTGCCTCCTGAATCATGAAAATGTCAGCCATGTTGTCATTGGCGCTCCGGTTCATGCCAAAACCGGACAACGACACATCGTTGCTTATGTTGTCCCTGAGAATACAGAAACATTAAATGCCCCGGACTATTTTCAGGAACAGTTGCGGAAAATTGCCCAAAAAACTTTGCCCTCTTATATGGTGCCTAATTACTATGTCGTATTGCCTCATATGCCATTAACCAGTAATGGAAAAATTGATCGTAAGGCCCTGCCAATCCCTTGGTCTGGTAACGAAGAACACGCTGATGCTCCAGTCAAACCTGCCAATGAGACAGAAACAATCATCCTGAAACTCTGGCAGGCACAGCTCCAACATGATGATTTTGATGTCACCGATGGCTTTTTTGATATTGGTGGCGATTCACTGCATGCGGTTGGTTTACTTAGTGCACTGCGACAAGAATTTAACATTACACCCGCTGGCGAACAGGACATCATTGAAGGTCTGTTCATGAACTCTAATATCCAGTCTTTCTCCCGCATTATCAAAACAATTATTCAATCTCAAACGGAGAATGACTTATGAGCAAGGCGTACGATTATATCGTGGTAGGAGGAGGTTCAGCAGGGTGTGTGGTGGCATCACGCCTGTCCGAAAATAGTACTAAGTCCGTACTGTTAATTGAAGCAGGTCACGAATCTGATGCACACAACCCTGCCAGCCCACTCAGGGATGCGTCAAGGCTCGTGCTGGAAGGGTATAACTGGGATTATGAAGCCAATGTACGCGACGACGAGCGTTTCTCTGAACTTGTTCACTCTCTCGCTTCCCCCCAAAATGACAAACAACAGGATCGCAAGCATAAGAAACGTAATCCATTCAATTATCGGGCGGGAAAAGTACTTGGTGGTTCTTCCGCTGTCAACGGCGCCATCGCTCTGAGAGGATTTCCGAGCGATTTTGATCAATGGGCTCAAATGGGTTGCCCGAACTGGTCTTGGGAGCAAGTACTACCGTGGTTTAAGCATCTGGAGAATGATATCGATCGTATTGGTGATGATAACCACGGTTCGCAGGGACCCATGTGTCTGCGCAGGCCATCAAACAGTGAGATCCACCCACTGGACATGGCATTTTCTCGTGCCTGCGAGCAGTCTGGTGTGCCTTATGTTGACGATCTCAATGTCGGTGAAGGGCCCGCAGTCGGCCCTGTGCCCGCGAATGTTATTCATGGAGCAGAAAGAGTCGATGTTTATCGTTCCTACCTTGAACCGTTCCTGAATAGAAAAAATCTGCATGTGATGACTGATGCACTCACCACACAGATAATTTTTAACGGCACTGTCGCTTCAGGGGTGAAGACTATTCAATCAGGGAAAGAACAGGTTCACCGGAGCAAGCAAATCGTACTTTGTGCCGGGGCAATTGGCTCAGCAACATTATTGCAGCGTTCAGGTGTCGGTGATCCAGAACATCTGAACACGTTAGATATCCCTGTTATTGCTCAAGTGCCAGCCGTTGGCAGAAATCTGACTGATCATGCATCAGTGGTACTTTGGGCACTTCCCAAAGCAGGTGTTTGTACAACCGGCCTGCCATGGCGGCAAATTGCTGCCCGTATCAGCAGTGGTCACGACGAAAAAGTCGATATACAAATCGGCTTACTGAACAACGTTGCCAGCAACACTGTACCGGGATTCAGAGACCGGGTGACTTATCCAATGTTGGTTGGGGCTTCTGTAATGTTAATGCGCCCGGAAATTCAAGGTCGGGTCTTCATCAGTTCCAAGACTCCGACAGTATTGCCCCAAATTGATCTTCCATTAGCCCGTACCCCATCAGATATTGCACGTCTTATCGGAGGGGTGCGTAAGATTTGGGAAATTTTACGTTCTCCAGAAGTGGATGCTTTCCTTGATGGAATACAATTTTGGTCTGACTCAATGATTTATAACGACACAATCATGAGCAGTGCAATAAAAAACCTTGTCAATCCGGGTTGGCATGCGTCCGGAACACTCAGAATGGGTATCTGTGGAGATCCTGATAGCGCCACACACGAAGATGGTCGGGTGCATGGCATTACTGGTGTCACAGTCGCTGATGCTTCCCTATTTCCCACCATTCCCTCCATGCCCACTAATCTGACAACCATCATGACCGCTGAACGCATTGTCAGTTTCCTTATAAAGAGAGAATCCACCGGTGACAGGAGGACAGATGGACACTAATTGCAGGCGGGTCATTTACGCCTTCCCACATGCGGGAGCAACAACAGCGATTTATCGCCCCTGGCTGAATGATCTCATGACAACCCAATCTGCGATCTTACAGCCTGTCGCGATACCCGGCCGTGGTCATTTGGCTAAAGAGCCTGCAATCCACGATCTCGATTTACTGATTAAGCGCTTATCATCAGATATCTGGGCCGACTTTCAGCAGAAAAAGGCCCAGGAAAATACCGAATGGATAACCTTTGGTCATAGTTTTGGTGGTGTGCTGAGTATCGCTGTGGGGCAAGAGATAATGAAAAACTATGGGACTTCTCCCCTGTTTGGTGTGGTATCCAGCTCTGTTCCACCTCACCTCCAACTGAAAGATGAACGGCATGAATGGACTAATGAACAATTGATTCAGAAAACCAAAGAGGATCAAGGAACACCTGAAGCAATATTGAACGAACCTGCACTGATAAAACCAATCATTCGTCAATTACGTAGTGATTACCTGATCCGCAGCCAATTTTCTCAACTCGACAATATACAGGTGAATTACCCACTAATACTGATTTCCGCGACCCAAGACATTGATGTCACTTTGGAAGAGATGAAAGCCTGGAAAAACTACACCTCTAACGATATTTCACTCATCAATATTGAAGGGGATCATTTTGCTGTATACCGACACTGGAACACTATCAAGCAAATACTACTGAGCAATGAATGAACTGATAAAAAATCAGGAGTGAATATGCGTATTGAAGCTGATGATTTTAATAATTATAGGAAATTTTGTCGTGAATTTCTTGAGCGTGAAATCGTACCTGAACATCAGATATGGGAAGAAAACGGACTGGTCGAGCGCACTTTTTGGGAGAGATTTGGTCAGTCAGGTTTGTTAGGTATGAGTGTCAATCCTGAGTTTGGAGGACAGGGAAAAAGCGATTATCGGTTTGCGGTAATTCTGACAGAAGAGCTCATCAAAGCTGGTGTCACTGTACCGGGGATCGTTGCTCACAATGATATTGTTGCCAGCTATATTTTTGCTCTCGGTAATCAGGAACAGAAAAAAAGGTGGCTGCCGGAATTATGTAATGGAAAACGGGTTGCGGCTATCGCCATGACAGAACCAAGTGGTGGTTCCAACACCGCAGATATCAAAACCGTGGCTAAACGTCAGGGTGATTACTATCTGGTCAATGGCAGCAAAACTTATATCACCAATGGCATTAATGCAGATTTAATCATTGTAGCTGTAAAAACAGAACAAGGAAAACAGGGCCAAGGGATCAGCTTGCTGGCGATAGAACGGGATATGCCTGGGTTCTCCAGAGGTGAACCCTTAAAGAAAATTGGCTGGAATGGCAGCGATACGGCTGAACTTTTTTTCCATGACTGCAAAGTCTCCGTCACTAATCTGATCGGCCGTGAGAACCTCGGCAACTATTACTTCATGTCGGCAATGCCCCGCGAACGTCTCAGCATCTCAACCGTGGCAGTAGCCAGTGCAGAACATATATTGCAGAGCACACTGGAATATGTGAAAGAAAGGACAGCCTTCAATCAACCAATCGGTTCCTTTCAATATAACCGTTTTGTTCTCGCGCAATTAGATACCGAAGTAAAAATTGCTCGGACCTACCTTGATAACGCTGTTGCTCTCTTTAACCAAGGGCTTTTCAGTTTAGTGGACGCGGCCCGCATCAAATGGTGGACTACCGAACTTCAAATGAAAGTGGCTGATCGCTGCCTGCAATTACACGGCGGATTGGGTTATATGCGCGACTCTACTGTTGGCAAGAATTGGCTAAATAGCCGTGCCCAAACCATTTACGGAGGAACCAGTGAAGTGCTGCAAGAAATCATTAGTAAATCACTTGGGCTTTAAAACGCAGTGATATTCCTTTAGATAAATCAACATCATTAATATATTCATATGAGAGGTTATGTTATGGCAAATAATGAAATACCGACCCTATTTGAATGGATGGGAGGACGTGAGGCTCTCATGAAACTCATGACCCATTTTTACGCTAAGGTCGAAAAAGATGAGTTACTCGCCCCATTGTTCAAAAACATGAAATCCGATCACCCCGGTCATGTTGCCATGTGGCTGGAAGAAGTACTTGGTGGAGAAAAACGCTATTCCAATGAACGGGGCGGTTTTAAAGTCATGTTAAACCGTCACAGAGGCAGAAGCATTCAACCAGAACAAAGGAAAAGATGGGTAGAGCTACTGATGCAGTCTGCTGATGAAATCGGTTTACCCTCTGACCCTGAGTTTCGTGCGGCGTTTGCTAGTTATATCGAATGGGGTTCGCGCAGGGCAGAAGCCAATTCTCAACCCAATGCAGCTCCTTCACGTCGTGAAACTGTACCCAATTGGGGTTGGGGTGAAGCACCTCCGGGAACCCCCTGATTCTTTAGGAACCTTAGAATAGAGAGGTGAGTTCATGCTGTTGGCTATCAGCGATTTACATGTATCTTATGCTGCAAATAGAGCTATAGTTGAATCACTCAAGCCATCAACACCCGACGATTGGCTCCTGTTGGCTGGTGATATTGCGGAACAAGAATCAGACTTTATATGGGTCATTAGTCTGCTTACCCGACGGTTTGCCCAAGTGGTCTGGACACCAGGGAATCATGAACTTTGGTGCACACCAAGAGATAACTTGAAGTTACCTGGCGTACTGCGTTATCAACATCTGGTCAATATTTGCCAACAGCATAACGTACTCACCCCTGAAGATGGATTCGGTCATTACCGCATGGAGAATGGGAAGCCCCTTATCATTGCCCCTATTTTTACCTTGTACGATTATTCATTCAGAAATACTTGTGACTATACAGCAGATCAGGCCATAGAACGTGCTCGCCGTTGTGGTGTCATTAGTTCTGACGAATTCTTCCTGAAAACCTATCCCTATAAAAATATTATCGATTGGTGTCAGGAACGTCTTCAATACACCGAGAAACGTTTGAACACTATTCCAGATGGTGAAGATATTGTGCTTATAAACCATTTCCCCCTTATCCGTAAGCCACTCGAATCTTTAAGAAATACAGAATTTTCCATTTGGTGTGGTAGTGAAAAAACCCATCAATGGACATCAAGAAAAGGCGTTCGCATGGTGGTATACGGGCACCTGCATATACCTAATATCGAATATGTTCAAGATGTTATGCACTTAGAAGTCTCTTTGGGATATCCACGGGAATGGCGGAGAAATGGAAGAGATTCTTACTTGGTTCAACTAGACGAGTTGCTGAAATCCACTAATGAGTATCGCTAACTATTCTGACAATAAGGTTAATTTACCGATGAAAGATGATGAAACAATCCCACAGACAAAGCCTCGGATTTTGATTGGAGCAACGGGGTCAATCGATATCTCTCTCCTTCCAAGATATCTTTTGGCCATTAAAGCAACTATTGATTGTACATTAACAATATTGATGACAAACAGCGCCACTACCTTTTTACCCGCAGAAACTGTCGCCCTTTATGCTGATCGCGTGATCAGCGGAGAAAAACCTCAGGATTGGCCAACAGATAAACCTTCACGCATTGTGGCTGATCACGACATAATGGCCATTTTACCTGCAACTGCAAATACTATGGCAGCCGTCGCGCATGGTACTGCACCTAACCGTTTAACAACCGTGATTTTGGCCGCCACGTTTCCGGTACTGTTTTTCCCTGTTATGGGAAGCGCAATGTGGGAGAAAAAAGCCACCCGCCGCAATATTGCTCAATTACAAGAAGATGGTTATTTCGTGATTGACCCCGTCTGGCACGAGAATTTTGACGCCTCACTGCAACGTATGGTGGGACACCCTTCCTTGCCGGATATTGAAACTGTCATTGGACTACTGAAGAAGTTTCTGTAACTGTTCCACGTCCTATTGAGGGCTATCACAAAAAGCCCGGCAGATTTCAAGTTGCCAATCTAATACTGGCAACTTGAAAAATAAAAGGGATAAATTATCACAACAAATGAAGAACACTTAAATTAATCTATCGGTTATCAGAAACTTTTTATTACCAAAATCCATTGACTGACAAAAAAATCCCATTACGAAAATTACAGAATAAATGTCTTTTAATATGAATAAATTTTGCTTTTTCATTTAATAAGGTCTGATAGAGTCATAAGTCTTACTTTATGATTTATGAAAATCCTATTTTATAACTATAAATCGGTACATTATGTCAGAACATCAAAGTCGTTCATTAAACAAACAAGATTATAAAACTCTGTTTTTAGCTTCCTTAGGTGGAGCTTTAGAGTTTTACGATTTCATTATCTTTGTCTTTTTTGCCGTCGTGCTTGGTGAGCTTTTTTTCCCTGCCGACATTCCTGAATGGCTCCGGCAACTGCAAACCTTTGGCATTTTTGCTGCCGGATATCTGGCCCGGCCCTTAGGTGGGATCATCATGGCACATTTCGGCGATCTAATTGGACGCAAGAAAATGTTCTCCCTCAGCATCTTGCTGATGGCTTTACCGACGCTAAGTATCGGATTGCTGCCAACTTACGACACAATCGGTATTACTGCCCCATTATTATTATTACTGATGCGAATTATGCAGGGAGCAGCAATTGGAGGTGAAGTCCCCGGAGCATGGGTATTTGTAGCGGAACATGTTCCCCACAACTATATCGGTTTTGCCTGTGGAATGCTCACCGCAGGACTGACTCTCGGCATTTTGCTTGGTTCTTTGATAGCAACAGCAATAACTTCAGCTTATACCAGCCAAGAAGTTTTGGACTGGGCATGGCGTATCCCTTTCTTCCTTGGTGGAATTTTTGGGCTGTTCGCTATGTACCTGCGCCGTTGGTTACATGAAACGCCAATATTTAAGGAAATGCAGGCACGTAAGACATTAGCGGAAGAACTGCCCCTAAAGTCTGTGATCCTGAATCATAAACGTGCAATCACTGTTTCCATGTTGCTGACATGGCTTCTTTCGGCGGGCATTGTGGTTGTTATCTTGATGACACCCAGCTATATGCAAACCGTTTTCCATCTGGAACCATCAATGACGCTGAAAGCCAATAGCCTGGCAATTATTGTACTTTTTATTGGCTGTATATTAGCCGGGCATTTATGCGATAAATGGGGTGCCAGTAAGGTGTTACTGGCTGGTAGCCTGCTGTTGGCTGCCGCCACATGGTTTTTCTACCACAATATCAGTGATGATCCCATCAGACTCTTCAGTGCATATGCTCTCGCAGGTTTCTCTGTTGGTGTTGTAGGGGCAGTGCCTTTCGTTATGGTTCAGAGCTATCCACCTGAAATTCGGTTCAGTGGCATTTCATTTTCATATAACTTGGCCTACGCCATTTTTGGCGGATTAACTCCGATTGTGATCACTCTGTTAATGAAATATACCTCATTAGCCCCAGCGTACTATATGCTGACGTTGTCAGTCGTGGGGGTATTCTTGGCTCTTTATTTAAATAAAAGAACAGTATTAGATAGCAAGACAAGGCACTAAGCCAATCATTAAGACAAAAAATATAAGATAAAAAAACAGGATAAGTACGGTAGCTCATCCTGTTTTTTATTAATCAGTAAATGAAACTGAAATTAAGCGTGTTTTCTTTCACCAATTGGCAAAATAGTACGGCCATACTGTTCGTTCAGAACTTCGGCCATAGCCAGATAGAAAGCACTGGCGCCACAAATGACACCTTCATAACCGGCAAAAGTCAGCATGCTGGCATTGCCGGTAATGTTGCCAATCGCCAGCAATGCAAACAGCAGGGTCAGGCTACCAAAAATAAACTGCAAAGTGCGGTTAGCTTTGAATGTTCCAAAGAACATAAACAGGGTGAAAATACCCCACAAAGCGAGATAAACACCAAGGAACTCACGGCTAGTCGCTTCTGCCAACCCCATTGTTGGCAGGAACTGTAGGCCAATCAAACTGAGCCAGAACATACCATAAGAAGTAAACGCGGTTGCACCAAATGTATTCCCTTTTTTGTACTCAATGATGCCAGCCAATACCTGAGCCAAACCACCATAAAAAATTCCCATGCTTAAAATGGCTGATGCCAAAGGGAAAAAACCTGCGTTATGCAAGTTCAACAAAATTGTTGTCATACCAAAACCCATCAACCCCAATGGGCCTGGATTAGCCAACTGATTAGAACTCATAATTCCCCTAAAAAATAGATAAAACAAAATACTAAAAATTTTCTCATGACATATTTCTACGCCAGAAAATCATAAAAGGCGGCGGATCATAATGTGATGGCATCAACTACACAATGGCCCCAGAAAAATTTTTTTATTAAATCTCAATTTTTTTTCAATCAGCCCCTTGATGATGAGATGAATGACCCCATCTAAGTCTCAACTACAGTTACTACTGACGTTTCAGTAACAACTGAAAACATAAAATGAGGAATTTCTGGCTGATCGTGCCATTGAAAAGAAAACATTTGTCCTCATATAGCTTAGTAACTTGACCGAATATATGAATTCTTTGTGGAGGCGTTTAGATGGGTAAAATCATTGGTATCGACTTGGGAACTACCAACTCTTGTGTAGCAATTATGGACGGCGCAACAACTCGTGTGCTTGAAAACAGCGAAGGTGATCGAACCACTCCTTCAATCATCGCATATACTCAGGATGGTGAAACTCTGGTTGGTCAACCAGCTAAACGTCAGGCTGTTACTAACCCGCAAAATACGTTGTTTGCTATCAAGCGCCTGATTGGTCGTCGTTTTCAGGACGAAGAAGTTCAGCGTGACGTTGCTATCATGCCATACAAAATCACCAACGCAGACAACGGTGATGCGTGGCTGGAAGTAAAAGGCCAGAAAATGGCACCTCCTCAGGTTTCTGCTGAGGTTCTGAAGAAAATGAAGAAAACCGCAGAAGACTATCTGGGTGAGCCAGTCACAGAAGCAGTTATCACTGTTCCTGCTTACTTCAACGATGCACAACGTCAGGCAACTAAAGATGCTGGCCGTATCGCAGGTTTGGAAGTTAAACGTATCATTAACGAACCAACTGCTGCTGCTCTGGCTTATGGTCTGGATAAAGAAGTTGGTAACCGTACTATCGCAGTTTATGACTTGGGTGGCGGTACTTTCGATATCTCTATCATCGAAATCGACGAAGTTGATGGCGAAAAAACTTATGAAGTACTGGCAACTAACGGTGACACTCACTTGGGTGGTGAAGACTTCGACAGCCGCCTGATCAACTATCTGGTTGATGAGTTCAAGAAAGAACAAGGTATCGATCTGCGTAACGACCCGCTGGCTATGCAGCGCCTGAAAGAAGCCGCAGAAAAGGCGAAAATCGAGCTCTCTTCCGCTCAGCAGACTGACGTGAACCTGCCATACATCACCGCAGATGCAACGGGTCCTAAGCACATGAACGTTAAAGTGACTCGTGCGAAACTGGAATCTCTGGTTGAAGATCTGGTGAAACGCTCTATCGAGCCACTGAAAGTCGCACTGAATGACGCTGGCTTGTCTGTATCTGACGTTCACGATGTCATTCTGGTTGGTGGACAGACCCGTATGCCAATGGTTCAGAAAGCTGTTGCAGACTTCTTCGGCAAAGAACCGCGTAAAGACGTTAACCCAGACGAAGCGGTTGCAATGGGAGCAGCAGTTCAGGGCGGCGTACTGGCAGGTGACGTGAAAGACGTTCTTCTGCTGGACGTAACTCCACTGTCTCTGGGTATCGAAACTATGGGTGGTGTGATGACTTCGCTGATTTCGAAGAACACGACTATCCCAACCAAGCACAGCCAAGTGTTCTCTACTGCGGAAGACAATCAGTCTGCGGTAACTATCCACGTGCTGCAAGGTGAGCGTAAGCGTGCCAGCGACAACAAATCCCTGGGTCAATTCAACCTGGATGGCATTCAACCAGCACCTCGTGGTATGCCTCAGATCGAAGTTACTTTCGACATTGATGCTGATGGTATCCTGCATGTTTCTGCGAAAGACAAAAACTCCGGACGTGAACAAAACATCACCATCAAGGCTTCTTCTGGCTTGAACGAGGACGAAATCCAGCAGATGGTACGCGATGCAGAAGCAAACGCAGAAGCTGACCGTAAGTTCGAAGAACTGGTTCAGATCCGTAACCAGGCTGATCAGCTGATCCACGGTACCCGCAAGCAAGTTGAAGAAGCTGGCGATAAACTGCCAGCAGATGACAAGACTGCAATCGAAAAAGCTGTTTCTGAGCTGGAAACAGCGGTGAAAGGCGAAGACAAGGCTGAAATTGAAGCTAAGATCCAAGCTCTGGTTGAAGCGTCTAAGAAACTTCTGGAAATCGCACAACAGCAAGCTCAGGCAAGTGCGGCTGATGCAGACGCAGGTAACGCAAAAAAAGATGATGACGCTGTAGACGCTGAATTCGAAGAAGTTAAGGATAAAAAATAATAGCCCTTAGCGGGCAAAGTAACAGGACGCCTGTTACTTGTTAACTAGCACGGGCGTTGAGGTAACTCTACGCCCGTTTGTGCGTGTTAGGGGTAAACAATACAATGGCAAAAAAAGATTATTACGAAGTTTTGGGTATATCCAAAACAGCAGATGAAAAAGAAATAAAAAAAGCCTATAAGCGGCTGGCAATGAAATATCACCCTGACCGTAATCAGGGGGATAAAGACGCTGAGAGTAAATTCAAAGAAATTAAAGAAGCGTATGAGATCCTGACCGACTCACAGAAACGCGCCGCTTATGACCAGTATGGTCATGCTGCCTTTGAACACGGCGGCATGGGTGGTGGTGCTGGTGGTTTCGGTGGAGCTGACTTTAGCGATATCTTTGGTGACGTTTTCGGAGATATTTTCGGTGGCGGCCGCCGTCAACAGCGTCCAAGCCGTGGTTCTGATTTACGTTACAGTATGGAATTAACGCTGGAAGAAGCTGTCCGTGGTGTGACCAAAGAAATCCGCATCCCAACGCTGGAATCCTGTGAAAGCTGTCATGGCAGTGGTGCAAAAGCAGGCACCAGCCCAGAAACCTGCTCTACCTGTCATGGTGCTGGTCAGGTGCATATGCGCCAGGGCTTCTTTACTGTTCAGCAACCTTGTCCTCAGTGTCATGGTCGTGGAAAAATCATCAAAGAGCCTTGCAGCAAATGTCACGGTCACGGTCGTGTTGAGAAATACAAAACATTGTCCGTTAAAATCCCGGCAGGAGTTGATACCGGTGACCGCGTTCGCCTGAGTGGTGAAGGTGAAGCAGGTGAACACGGTGCACCAGCAGGAGATTTGTACGTTCAGGTTCAGGTCAAAAAGCACCATATCTTCGAACGTGATGGCAGCAACCTTTATTGTGAAGTTCCAATCAACTTCGCAACTGCGGCATTGGGTGGCGAAATTGAAGTTCCGACCCTTGATGGCCGCGTCAGCCTGAAAATCCCTGTGGAAACTCAGACTGGCAAACTGTTCCGCATGAAAGGCAAAGGTGTTAAATCTGTCCGTGGCGGAATTCAGGGGGATTTGTTGTGCCGTGTTGTCGTAGAAACACCGGTTAAACTGAACGAAGAACAGAAAGAGCTGATGCGTAAACTGGGCGAATCTTTTGGCGGAAAAGGTGGAGAAACCAATAGCCCGCGTTCCAAAAGCTTCCTTGATGGCGTAAAAAAATTTTTTGATGATTTGACAAAGTAATTTATTACTTTGCAAAATATCTAATAATAAATCCCCCTGCTCATCCTTCTAATTTATTGATGTTCAGGGGGATATTTTTATTTATTAATTTTTTGTCTTTTAGCTAATTAAATTATTTTATTTCTCAATTATTATTAAACATGCTGTTATTCTATTAATATTGCACTTTATTTAAAAAGAGCAGAAAGTATTATTTTAAAATATCCATACACAAATGATAAGGTTTAAAAACAATACAGAAACAATGAGGATATTAAAATGATTTCGCATATATTAAAACAAGCAATTACACATTCCCACAATATTTTCTGTGGTAAGACCACAAATATCTCTTATTTTAATGTTGAACTTCAATCAGGAGATCGGCCAAAAAGATATTCTAGAGAAAATTGCTTTGCCAGAGAGAAAAAACTCATAGAATTAAAAAGTAAATTACACCATTTGGATACCGCAGATAAAAAATATGAATGTATAATAAAAGAAAAAGAACGTGATAATTCATTGGTTGGAAATTGTAATGAACTATCTAATACTGTATTTATATATTTAGCAAGAAAAAGAGGGGATGATATATATAATTTATATAAAGATTCTTTTACTGAAAACACATCAGGAAAAATACAATCTATTTACATTGAGATTCTTTATCCATCGCCTTTATCAAGGTATGATCACTGTTTTGTCATGCTTTATTATCCCCCACATACCTATAACATAAAATCTCAATATAAAGAAATAAATCCACTGTATAAAGTGTACAATAAGCTCCCAGATGGGGCCTGGATATGCGATCCATGGGCAAATATAGTTTGTTTATCTGAAAATTATGATGCTAATTGGCAAAGAAAAATGCTTGATTGGGCAATTGATGGCAAGTATTTGTCTTTAGGACAAGCACCTACTCCCTCAATATATAAATCAAGATCTCCGTTACAGGGAGATCCGGGTAATCCTCTATATGAAAATACATTTTACATGATGAGTAATAGTCCAAAATCAGTATTAAATCAGGCTATTATAAGACCTGATGGTACGGTTGTAATCAGTAATTCAAAATTTGAATATGCCAACCAATGAAGCCAACTGAAACGAATTGGAGTCTCCAGGTTCCTATTTATTACTTGGAGATCCATTATCCAACCATAAACAGCAAACAACCACAAAATATAAGCCAAAGTATTATCACTGGCACAGGATCCTGTGCCACCAGCCAAAGTATAACAGATACTAAAATCATCAACGCATAACTCACTTCTGGCATGTTGATAAATACAGTAATTATGGAACATGAGTGAAAATAATCAGATGGTAATTTTTAAACTTGAATGAATAACATGATCATCATATTAATAAATAGTAAATCACTACATTTTATTAATATGACCCCATTGCTGATAATGATATATAGTCATTTTGAATTTTCCTGTCTTTAATTTAAAGTTAGGTTTCCCACATTCAGAAATCGCATTCGAATATACCTGTTTAATAGAAAACATTTAGTAAGAAGAGAAATGATTACTTTCATACATTATTCTAAATAAAATAACTCAAATGAATAATAATATATTTAACGATATAACTTCCTAATTTATTAAAAATTAATTTTTCCATAACCCCCTTTAATCTCAAAAAACAAATAATTATCTGAGATTTATAATTTTTAGATATAAATACAACAATACCACCTAAAAATTATTAATGGAGATAAATATAATGCGAGATCATTACCCTAATGTCATTATTGGCGGAGGGCCCGCAGGACTCAATATGGCTCTTGAGTTTAGTAAGCGCGGTATTGAATATCTCTTACTTGAGGCAAACGAAACGGTTGGTGGTCAATGGGGCCGATTACCTGTATGTGGAGAATTATGTGGAGAATTGATCTCCCTCAACAAAAAATATGTCCCCGGTGATAATCATACTTACCGGATGCGTTATGACTGGCATACTCTTAGCACTATTGATGCTGGAGATGTAGCAAATGACCCGAAACTTCGTTTTACAGAATGAACATCAGCTCATTGGCCATCAGCGAAACTCTATAAGGAATATCTGAAATATGTCGCTGATAAAATGGAGCTTTCAGACTGTATCCGTACCAATATGCGTGTTAAGTGCATAATGAAAGAAAATGAGCACTTTATTATCGAAGTTTCTGATTCCCTGCGTATCTCAGCAGACAGAATATTTTGTGCCACTGGTGTATCAAAACCAATTGTGCCTGATATTAAAGGACTCAATGCCGAAACTTGTACTTTTTATGAAGACTTTGACCCAAATACTGCTGCTGAGCGCTATAAAAACAAAATTGTTGTCGTTCTTGGACGTGGTAACTCTGCGTTTGAAATCGCACATCATCTTATCGATATCACAGCCGAAACCCGTGTTGTCACCAGATCATTACCGCAGTTTACCCGGCAGACACACAACGTACATGATGTACGTGCTCAGGTCTCAGATGTCTTCGATTTAATGCAATTGAAATCGAACAACAATATTGTCAGCGACCGAATTGTCGAAATTAACCGAATTACCAGTGGTAAGCACAAAAGACGGTTATTAATTAGTTATGAAACGCCTTGTCCCCATTGGCAACCACCGAGATGGATGAAACGAAAAGGGATTATTGATGATGTCATTGTATGCTGCGGATTCAACTATACCTTATCCGATATTTTCGATCAGAAGACTGTTCGGCCAGAAGTGGATAAAAAAGATAAATTCTGCCTGCTTACATCAAGTTAGGAGTCAGTGAACGTACCAGGGCTCTATTTCATTGGTGCACCTATGCAAGTCAATGATCCTGATGCTGCTTCCGGATTTGTACATGGTTTTCGAGGAAATATTCAGGCACTTGGTCATATCATTGCTGAAAAATACCACGGCATGGCTATCAAACCGATATTTAAATGCAAGATATCACTGACTCATCCCTCAGATGGATTGACTGCGCTCACTGAATTTCTGGTCGAATTTGTCAGTACGACGATGTCCCTATTTGAGCTTTTCGGCTACTTAGGCGTACCATTACTTTTGAAACGAATGACGATAAAGACAGCGTATATGCACGTGTATGGCCACCATTTCCACGAGAATATAACTACGAACGTTGGCAAGATAAAAAAAAATCGTATTGAAGTGGTATTTGAGTATGGATTCCATCGGTATGGTAATGGCGATCTTCCGACACATTATTTTACGTTACCAGCCAATCATTTCGATCCTTCGCAAAGTGCCTATATTCATCCCGTATTTCATGTTTTCCGCGAAGGGGTAGAAATGGATGCTTTCCATATGCAAGAAAGTCTGATTAGCCGTTGGGATATTGATGACTATGTGGATGAAGAAACTAACGTCGACCAATACAAAAATGTGGCTTTTAACGCCTGTTCCTGCGTTCTGGGCCTTGAAGAACGAAGAAGCATATTACCGGTACTTGATGAATTTGTAGAGAAATGTTATCCGCTGATGAGTGAAGAGGAGGTTACCGAAGCATTCCGTATGCAACCAACTCTGGCATTGCTTGCTAAGAGGTCATGATTGCATTATACCGGATATGTTTAACAAGAAGCTGTAGAAGCCTTACGTTAATAGACTTGTATCTAGGCAGACTAAAATATTGTAAAAAAATCAATATAGTTACTCTCTTTTTTGATCTTTTGATGCAGTCTGCCAAAATGAAACCATTAAAGACACTTCTATAAACTCTTCAAGTCAATCAGCACTGATTTCAATCTATTCATTTTAAAAAAAATTACTTTCAAATTGAAACTATTCGTGTATTTCGATAAATATAACACAAATAATCGATTTTTTCCGAAGTCATGATTAGCATAGTATTCATAACTACATTTACTTATGGCTACATTATTTATAACCATATTATTTATAACAACAACATTTACTACTATAGCTTTTATAAACATCGTGTTTACAAACATAGTATCTACAACCTAATTCATCTTATAGGTTACTAATCTATGACTGCAATTATTCGCCAATTTTTGAAATTAGAGGCAGCAGGCGGGATCATCCTCATTATTGCTGCCATTATTGCACTGGTAATGGCGAATACGCCATTTCAGAGTATTTATCATCAATTTCTTAACCTACCGGTTGCAGTTCAATTTGCTGCTCTGGAAATCAATAAACCATTCCTGCTATGGATAAATGATGGATTAATGGCCATCTTTTTCCTGATTGTTGGTCTGGAAGTTAAGCGGGAATTGATGGAAGGCGCTTTAGCTAGCCGTAATAAAGCCATTTTTCCAGCCATTGCCGCCGTCGGTGGTATGCTTGCCCCTGCTTTGGTTTATTTACTCTTTAATGGCAATAATGAAATCACTCGTCAGGGTTGGGCTATTCCTGCTGCCACCGATATTGCATTTGCACTTGGCGTTATGGCTCTGCTAGGAAAACGTATTCCTACAGCATTAAAAGTGTTTTTGCTCGCTTTGGCGATTATTGATGACTTGGGCGTCATCATCATTATTGCCTTATTCTATACTAAAAGTGTTTCTATAGTTGCACTGGGATTAGCCGCAGCTATGATAGGGCTTCTGGCCTGGATGAACTGTCGGGGAATCGCTAAAACATCAGCTTATCTGGTTGTCGGCGTAATTTTGTGGGTATGCATCCTCAAATCCGGCGTCCATGCCACACTGGCAGGCGTTATTGTCGGGTTCTTGATCCCCCTGCGTTGTAAAAAAGGCCATTCTCCTTCCGAAGCACTTGAGCATAGCTTACATCCGTGGGTGGCTTATTTAATTCTGCCACTCTTTGCTTTTGCCAATGCCGGAGTGTCATTGCAAGGCGTTACGCTGAACGATCTGACAGGGCTGTTACCTATGGGGATAGCACTTGGCCTGTTTATTGGCAAGCCACTGGGCATTTTCTTGTTTAGCTGGCTCTCAGTAAAAGTGGGGGTTGCCAAATTACCGACAGGAGTTAGTTTGACACAAATTTTTGCCGTATCTGTACTTTGTGGAATTGGTTTTACTATGTCTATCTTTATTTCCGGCCTGGCATTTGAAGGCCTGAGTGATACATTCAGTACCTATTCGCGTCTGGGGATATTAATTGGTTCAACTACGGCAGCCATCATTGGTTATGGGTTACTGAATGTGCTCTTACCAAAGAAAATGGGTCAAAGAAAAAAACATAGCCAAATGTAGTCGAATGAACTAATTTAGGCGCACAATCAGAAATAATTCCAAATTAATTCATCCTTTTAATATTCACGGCATAACATCTCATCTGCTGTGCCGTGAATATTCATATTAGAGAAAGACAGGAGAGCACCATAATCTGGCGGCCTGAAATATAAGGTCATGGCTGTTATGCAGATGTAAGGTGATACACAAAGGATAAATATATGCGGGTTTCACATTTAAACTTTAACCACCTTTATTATTTTTGGCACGTGTGTAAAGAGGGTTCTGTTGTTGGGGCTGCTGAAGCGCTATACCTGACACCACAGACTATTACTGGCCAGATTAAGGCTCTGGAAGAACGCCTTGGTGGAAAACTGTTTAAGCGTCAGGGAAGAGGATTAGTTCCGTCAGAACTGGGACAACTTATTTTTCGCTATGCTGATAAAATGTTTATGCTCAGTCAGGAAATGCTGGATATTGTCACTTACAGCAGAGAGTCAAACCTGTTGTTTGACGTGGGTGTTGCGGATGCCTTGTCTAAACGTTTAGTCAGCAAAGTATTAGAAACCGCAGTTGTGGAACAGGAAAAAATCCACCTGCGTTGTTTTGAATCAACCCATGAAATGCTGCTTGAGCAACTCAGCCAGCATAAACTGGATATGATCCTGTCAGATTGCCCGGTCGACTCCACCCAGCAGGAAGGTTTGTTTTCCGTCAAGTTGGGAGAATGCAGCATTAGTTTTTACTGCCGTACGCCAATTCCCGAAAAACCATTCCCTGAATGCCTGGAAGAACGCCGTTTATTGATCCCCGGTCGCCGTTCAATGTTAGGCAGGAAACTGCTAACATGGATACGTAATAAAAATCTGCAAGTTGAAGTATTAGGCGAATTCGACGATGCCGCACTGATGAAAGCATTTGGCATGTACCATAATGCTATTTTTATTGCTCCTTCGTTCTATGCCAATGATACTTTTGCTGACAGTGATATTATTGAAATAGGCAGACTGGATTCAGTGCAGGAAGAGTATTACGTCATCTTTGCGGAAAGAATGATTCAGCATCCGGCAGTTCAACGTGTGTGTAATAAAGACTTTTCCGGCCTATTCAACGTCCCGTTAAAAAACAGACCGGAAAAATAACGTTGAATCTGCATCAACAGATATACCCTATGAATTTCAAGATGCAATTTTAAAAACGATGGATATACAAAAAAACCGGCAAAAGCCGGTTTTTTCAGCATAATTAAAGCAAAGAGTTACATTGCTTTAATTTGCGCCGCCAGAGCAGATTTATGACGTGCTGCTTTATTTTTGTGGATCAAACCTTTGCAGGCGTGACGATCAACAATTGGTTGCATGTCATTGAATGCTTTCTGTGCAGCTTCTTTATCGCCAGTAGCGATAGCCGCGTATACTTTCTTGATAAAAGTACGCACCATAGAACGACGGCTTGCGTTATGCTGACGGCGTTTCTCAGACTGTACGGCGCGTTTCTTAGCTGATTTGATATTAGCCAAGGTCCAACTCCCAAATATATTCTATTGAGGACAATTCAAAGGCCGAGGAATATGCCTGTTCAACCTTCTTTTGTCAATGGATTTGTGCAAATAAGCGTCGTTGTACGGCGACGCTGGTTACGTTGTGATGGGGCAGGATTTTATCAGCTTACTGGGAGGGAATACAGTCTTTCACAATAAAAAACTCAATGAATCACCGATAAATGCGATAAATTAAATATTTTTCGGGCATCCAACCTGTTTTTATTGTATGAATCAGGTTATTAATTAAAACCCTTTGTGATCGTGGGTTAACCTTGTGCGTTGTACAAGGTATAATCCGGCAATTTTCACGGTATTGAGCCAGCTATGGAGCTAATTCGCGGTATACACAATATCCGGGCGCGTCACCATGGTTGCGTGCTGACGATTGGTAATTTTGATGGTGTCCATCGTGGGCATCAGGCTTTATTGAAACATTTGAAGCAAGAAGGGCTGCGGCTCGGATTACCGACAATGGTTATGATTTTCGAACCACAACCACTGGAAGTCTTTCTCGCAGATAAAGCGCCTGCTCGCCTGACACGGCTACGAGATAAAATAAAATATTTATCTCAGTATGGCGTTGATTATTTGTTGTGTGTGAAATTTGACAGACACTTTGCAGCCAATTCACCGGAAGCCTTTGTTTCTCGGTTGCTCGTTGAAAAACTGGGTGTTAAGTTTCTGGCTGTAGGTGATGATTTCCGTTTCGGTAAAAACCGCTTCGGTGATTTTCACTATTTACAACAAGCAGGTAAACAATACGGTTTTGATGTTGCCAGTACAGACAGCTTTTGTGACAGTGGATTGCGGATCAGCAGTACCGTTATTCGTCAATCGTTGCAAGATGATGATCTAACATTGGCCGAAACATTATTAGGATATCCTTACAGCATAAGTGGCAGAGTTGTTCATGGTAACCGCCTGGGGCGCACGATTGGCTTTCCTACAGCGAACTTACCTTTAAAACGTCTGGTTGCCCCTGTAAAAGGCGTTTATGCTGTTGAAGTTTATGGATTAGGCAATAATCCTTTACTGGGTGTTGCCAACATTGGAAATCGCCCCACTGTTGCGGGTCAGGGCCAGCAACTTGAAGTGCATTTGATTGATACCCAAATGGATCTGTATGGGCGTCATATCAATGTGGTATTACGCAAAAAATTGCGTGATGAGCAGCGGTTTGCTTCGCTTGATGCGCTTAAACAGCAAATCGCAAATGATGTGGTTGCTGCGAGGGAATACTTTTTGCAGCGATCCGAGTCATATATCTGATACCCATATATAAGGGTATAGCGGAAAATTGGAACTGAGAATCGAGAATGAGTGACTATAAAGACACCCTGAATTTACCGGAAACAGGGTTCCCTATGCGCGGGGATTTAGCCAAGCGCGAACCAGATATGTTGAAACGTTGGTATAAAGAAGGTTTGTATCAGGCTATCAGAAAAGCAAAATCAGGTAAAAAGACCTTCATTTTGCACGATGGCCCTCCATATGCAAATGGCGATATTCATATTGGTCACTCAGTCAATAAAATTCTCAAAGACATTGTTGTTAAATCCAAAGGATTATCAGGCTACGATTCGCCTTATATTCCTGGTTGGGACTGCCACGGTTTGCCAATTGAGCTCAAGGTTGAGCAAATTATCGGTAAGCCGGGTGAAAAATTTTCCGCCGCTGAGTTCCGTGCTGAGTGTCGCAAATATGCAATGAGCCAAGTCGAAACACAAAAGGCGGGTTTCAAACGTCTGGGTGTTCTGGGTGACTGGGATAAACCTTACCTGACGATGGACTTCAAAACAGAAGCAGACATCATTCGTGCACTGGGTCGTATTATCGACAACGATCATTTGTTGAAAGGTGTTAAACCTGTTCACTGGTGTACTGATTGTGGCTCTTCTCTTGCCGAAGCGGAAGTTGAGTATTACGACAAAACCTCCCCTTCTATTGACGTCTGTTTCACCGCCGTTGATGCAGATGCAGTGTATGCCAAATTTGCCAAATCGGGGATGGAGTTACAGAATCTGCCGGTTTCTCTGGTGATCTGGACAACCACACCGTGGACATTACCAGCAAACCGAGCGATCTCATTAGGCTCAGAAATCACTTACCAATTGGTCAAAGTTAACAATGAATGCCTGATTCTGGCTGCGGAATTGGTTGAATCTGTTATGCAGCGCGCAGGCATCACTGTATGGGAAGTCATCGGTGACTGCAAAGGCGCAGATCTGGAACTGATGCGTTTCAACCATCCATTCATGGGCTTTGACACTCCTGCTATTCTGGGCGATCACGTGACTCTTGATGCGGGTACTGGTGCAGTACATACTGCGGGCGGTCATGGCCCGGACGACTACTCTATCAGCCTGAAATATGGCCTTGAAATCGCAAACCCGGTTGGGCCAAATGGCTGCTACATCTCTGGCACTTATCCTTCTCTGGATGGCCTGTTTGTTTTCAAAGCGAACGATGTCATCGTTGAGTTACTGAAAGAAAAAGGCGCGTTACTGAGTCTGTCAAAAATTCAGCACAGCTATCCTTGCTGCTGGCGTCACAAAAAGCCAATCATCTTCCGTGCAACACCACAATGGTTTATCAGCATGGATCAGAACGGCCTGCGTGAACAATCACTGAAAGAGATCAAAGGGGTTGAGTGGATCCCAGGTTGGGGACAAGCGCGCATTGAATCCATGGTAGAAAACCGTCCGGACTGGTGTATCTCCCGTCAGCGCACATGGGGCGTACCGATGTCTCTGTTCTTGCATAAAGAGACACAAGAACTGCACCCTCGCACGCCAGAACTCATTGAAGAAGTTGCCAAACGTGTTGAAATAGATGGCATTCAGGCATGGTGGGATCTTGACGCATCAGAACTTCTGGGTAATGAAGCAACAGATTACATCAAAACACAGGATACACTGGATGTCTGGTTTGATTCAGGAAGCACCCACGCCTCTGTTGTCGATGTTCGCCCAGAATTCAATGGTCATTCTGCAAACATTTATCTGGAAGGCTCTGACCAGCACCGTGGCTGGTTTATGTCCTCACTCATGCTGTCAACCGCGATCAAAGGTAAAGCACCTTACCGTCAGGTTCTGACTCACGGTTTCACCGTTGATGAACAAGGACGTAAAATGTCCAAATCCATCGGTAACACCGTTAGCCCGCAAGATGTGATGAATAAACTGGGGGCAGATATCCTGCGCTTATGGGTAGCGTCAACAGATTACTCCGGCGAAATTGCAGTTTCTGATGAAATCCTGAAACGCTCAGCGGATGCTTACCGCCGCATCCGTAATACAGCTCGGTTCCTGCTGGCAAACCTGAACGGTTTCGATCCTGACCAGCACATGGTAAAAGCGGAAGACATGGTAACACTGGATCGCTGGGCGGTAGGTCGTGCGCAGGCAGCACAGGCTGATATCCTCAAACACTACGATGAATACGACTTCCACTCCGTTGTTCAACGCTTGATGCAGTTCTGCTCCGTAGAGATGGGATCATTCTATCTGGACATCATCAAAGATCGTCAATACACCGCAAAACGCGACAGTGTTGCCCGCCGTAGCTGCCAGAGCGCTTTATTCCATATTGCAGAAGCACTGGTTCGCTGGATAGCACCAATCCTTTCCTTCACTGCGGATGAAGTGTGGAATGAATTGCCTGGCAAACGCGCACAGTTCGTCTTGACCGAAGAGTGGTATGATGGTCTATTCGGTCTGGCAGGCAGTGAAAATATGAACGATACTTTCTGGGCTGAATTACTGCAAGTTCGCAGTGAAGTGAACAAAGTACTGGAACAGGCTCGTGCCGATAAATACATCCGCAGTTCACTGGAAGCGGCTGTCACACTTTATGCTGATGATGTACTGGCAGAAAAACTCAACAAACTGTCTGATGAGTTGCGTTTTGTATTACTGACTTCACAAACCGAAGTTGCCGCCTATTCATCTGCGTGTGATGATGCACAACAGAGCGAACTTAAAGGGCTGAAAATTGCCTTCCGTAAAGCAGACGGTGAAAAATGCCCACGTTGCTGGCACTACGCTAAAGACCTGGGATTGGTAGCGGAACATGCAGAACTCTGTGGCCGCTGTGTGACTAACGTTGCCGGTAACGGTGAAGAGCGTAAATTTGCCTGATGAAGAAACCCATTTGTTCCACTGGCCTCCGCTGGCTTTGGTTAGTTGTTGTGGTATTGATTTTGGATCTGGGCAGTAAACAGTTAGTATTACAAAACTTCAGACTGTACGAATCCATACCATTAATACCGTACTTCAATCTGACTTATGCCCAAAATCTTGGGGCTGCGTTTAGTTTTCTGGCTGACAAAGGTGGCTGGCAGCGTTGGTTTTTTGCCTTGATTGCGGTTGTCATCTCTATCACGCTGCTGGTAATGATGTATCGTTCCAGTGCTAAACAGAAACTGAACAACATTGCTTATGCTTTAGTGATTGGTGGAGCACTGGGAAATCTGTTTGATCGACTGGTACATGGTTTTGTTGTCGATTTCATCGATTTTTATATCGGAGCATGGCACTGGCCTACCTTTAATATTGCAGACACTGCCATTTGCATCGGGGCAGCACTCATTATCATTGAGAGCTTTATCAGTTCGGATGATAAGAAAACTGTACCAAAACAAACAGAATCTAAACAACAATCATCAAGAAAACAATAAGAAACCAGCCCCGGTTAATATAACCGGGGCTGATAGCTTTACCCACTTGCAATTATTTATTATTAAATCATTTTTTACTAAATCGTTTTTTACTAAAAGGTTTGAGCAACATGTCAATGCAGGTGCAAATGCACAGTGCAGTTTTGTTACACTTCACATTAAAACTGGATGATGGTTCAACAGCAGACTCGACTTATAGTCAGGGTAAACCCGCATTATTCCGTTTAGGTGATGGCAGCCTTTCCGAGCCACTCGAACAACAGCTGATTGGTTTGAAAGCTGGCGATAAACACCAATTCATACTGGCAGGAGAAACTGTTTTCGGCAAATATAATCCTGATCTGGTGCAATACTTCACACCACGCGATTTTGCCAATTCGGATATTCCTGAAGTGGGCACTATCATGCTATTTACTGCTATGAATGGTAGCGAAATGCCGGGGTTTATCAAAGAAGTTGCAGAAGGTTCTATCACTGTTGATTTTAACCATCCACTGGCTGACCAAAACGTCACTTTTGAGATTGAAGTGTTGGAAATAGACCCTCAGTTGGAGGAAAACCATGCAAATATTGCTGGCTAACCCTCGTGGTTTTTGTGCTGGTGTTGATCGTGCCATCAGCATTGTAGAACGCGCATTAGAATTATATGGCGCACCGATTTATGTTCGCCATGAAGTAGTACATAACCGCTATGTGGTTGATGATCTCAGGAATCGGGGAGCTATCTTCATTGAAGAAATTTCAGAAGTTCCTGATGGTGCAATTCTGATTTTCTCCGCACATGGCGTTTCTCAAACTATCCGTAACGAAGCTCGTTCCCGCAATTTAACCATGCTGTTTGATGCTACCTGCCCGCTGGTAACAAAAGTCCATATGGAAGTCGCCCGTGCAAGCCGTAAAGGTAAAGAAGCTATTTTAATCGGACATGCCGGTCATCCAGAAGTTGAAGGCACGATGGGGCAGTACAATAACCCTGAAGGCGGTATGTATCTGGTGGAATCACCGGAAGATGTATGGAAATTGCAGGTTAAAGACGAAAATAATCTCTGCTTTATGACACAAACCACACTTTCTGTGGATGATACCTCAGAAGTGATTGATGCACTTAATGCCCGGTTCCCGAATATTATCGGCCCACGTAAGGATGATATCTGTTATGCCACCACCAATCGTCAGGAAGCGGTTCGCGATTTGGCAACAGATGCCGATATTGTCTTAGTCGTTGGCTCCAAAAACTCATCAAACTCAAACCGTCTGGCTGAACTGGCACAACGTATGGGCAAACCGGCTTATTTGATTGATTCTGCCGATGATATCAAAGAGGAATGGGTTGATGGTGTGAATTCTATTGGCTTGACAGCAGGAGCATCCGCACCAGATATTTTAGTGCAACAAGTCATTAAGCGTTTGAAAATGCTTGGCGCAGAAACGGTTAATGAACTGCATGGCCGCGAAGAAAGCATTGTGTTTGAAGTACCGAAAGAACTACGAGTTGAAGTGAAAGAAGTTCATTAACTTCGGATTGACTTAAGAACCGCTATTTCAGAATTGCTTCAACTTAAATTCGGCTTTTCTGTTGGAAGATGCAATTAATTTATTCGGCATCTTTCTAACGAAAAGCCGAATATGAATGTCTTGCCAAAAAAATTTAACAACATTCATAACGGCTTGTTATCTCATTCCATTTCCATTTATCATTTCTTGCCGCGGGATGTAATTCCATGTCCCTATTTACGTTCACAAACCCCATATTGATATATGCTTGCCTCGCCTCATCATATGGAGAAAGCTTTAACTTTCCTTCCATCCCTAATTGTTGTGATTTATTTACTGCATACTCAATGAGTAAAACACCACAACCTCGAATGCCGCAATGAGTAGCCAAAAAAGAAACTTCAGGTAACTCATTTTCATGATTATCTTTCACTAATAATTGTAAAGCACCAACAGGAATACCTCTGAAATAAGCAATAACAAAAAACTTTTTTGAACCGTCAGTTTTATCTCTCATAGATTGAAGCTTTGCATTAGTCGAGAGGCAACTAAGTATACTAACTGCCTGATTATATCTCATTTTCCACCTTTGCTGTTCCTCATTAAGTTTAAGAAAATCAAAATAGAACCAATCCTCAGCCATAGTTTCTGTTAGCATCTTTTCCGTTGCGTTGAATGCTTCTTCTGGGGTAACCTCCTTGATTGTGATAAATGTTCTCATATTAACCAATGTTGTGTACATATCCGAACAGGACCTGGACCGGGTTAAAGGGCCAAATCCTACAGAATGGTTGTTAATATTAAAAGATTTTGATCTGAACATTACATTAATTCCCCTCTTTACTATTTTGAACGATATAAATAATTCACCTGACTTCTCTCTAATAAAAATCCAAATATAATATATACACGTCTTCTTTCAAGTTACATCTTGAAATCTATAGGATATTAGCTGTCCTACCTGATATTCAGCAGAAACTATAACGACCCGTTGCCTCATCCCATTTCCATTTATCACTTCTGTCAGCAGGATATAATTCCAGATGCTCGTCGGCCCTAGTAAATCCCATCGCCATATATGCCGATCTCGCTCTTTCATATGGAGAAAGTTGTAACTTCCCCCCCATACCTAATTGTTGTGATTTATTTACTGCATACTCAATGAGTAAAACACCACAACCTCGAATACCACAATGAGTTGCCAAAAAAACGACTTTCGGTAATTCCTCAGTAATTAATAATTGTAAAATTCCGATAGGAATACCTCTGAAATAAGCAACAGAAAACAACATTCTTTCATCAGTTCCTTTTAATTTAAGGCGCTTACCAATATTATCATAGAGAAAATCAAATATTTTCAATGCCTGGCTATATCTCGAATTCCATTTTATTTTCTCTTCATCAAGCTTAGAAGAATTAAAGCATAACCACTCATTATTCATAGTTTCTTTCTTTATTTTTTCCATTGCGCTAAATGCTTCTGGTAAACTAGCCTCCTTAATAACTATAGAACATCTGATATCAATTGATTTTGGCCATATTTCTGAAAAAGATCTTGATCTGGATATCATATTGACCTCCTTATGATATAAACATTTTTTACTATTATATTGCTATCATTAACTAGCTAAAAACCTTTATTTTTTCCATAATTAATATTATCAATAAATTTATTTATTTAAAGAAGTTGGGATAATTAAAATAATTTTATAGTTTTCATATTAGTTGATATAAAAACTCATCTCCATCAAAAATAAAAACACCTTTGAATTAAGTCATAATACACCGTTACTGTATTGAGTCAATTTCTGTTACACAGAAATAAATAAAAGACGAACAGAAAAACCAATCAAAACCACGCCTACTGCGCGTTCGAACCAATGCCCAAGCCGGATAAACTGTAAGCGAACCGTAGCACTGGAAAAAAGACAGCTCACCAGAATAAACCACGCTGCATTTACTATACACATCCATACACCATAAAAAATCTGGACAGATAACGGCGTAGTTGCGCTCACAACAGTTGTGAAGACAGCCAGAAAAAATAAAGTTGCTTTGGGATTGGTAGCATTTGTCATAAAACCAGTAAAAAAAGCTCGTCGCAAGTTTCTTTGTTGCGGAAGTGCCTTATTCGGGAGGATAAAATCCATTTTTTCCGGCTTACTTCTAATAAATTGAATCCCCAAGTAGCAAATATATATACCACCAATCATTTTTGCTATTGTCATCAGCCAAGGTGTTGAATGTATTAATGCTCCAATACCAATCAATGTATAAATAACATGGACTGATATTCCCGCACCAATACCAATAGCGGTACAAATTCCCACCCAACGACCAAAACGTATGCTCTGTCGTAGTGTTACGGCAAAATCTGGTCCCGGTGCAACAACTGCCAAAAAATGAATAAGTGCCAGTCCCCAAAACTCATGCAAGTAATCAGAAAGCATATTTACCCCGAAAAGCGTTTATATTTATAGTGGTATCACTGGGTTGAATCTATTATGACGCAATACATTACGTTGGCATAACTATGTCATATTGCACCGATAACTTGCCTTTCTTTTCCTTAATAGCTTTTATCTGAATTTTGTGAATATGTTTTAATGATGTCACATGTGTTCCGCCACAAGGGTAAGGGGGAAGTTCACCAAAACTGACTTGCCGAAATCCATCATCACGCAGAGTAATCTGGCAAGACAAATTTTCAGCGATAAGTCGATCACAACTTTCCTGGAGTGCTTCAACAAAAACAGCTTGAGCATGCATTCCCGGTTTAAAAATAACCCGGCTTTCTCCGGGCCAATGATGTGCACTGACAGGATACCAACCCAAGCCTTCAACAATATGACCAATAAGATGACCTGCTGAATGTAGCTGTGAGTGTAATTGACGATGATTTTCGTCAACGCGCGCAAAAGCTATTCCTGTATTGATAGGATGTTTTGTGTAATGAATGATGTCATCATTTTCAAATGCGACGTGAACAACTTCCACATCATTCAGCCAGCCAACATCACTAGGTTGCCCTCCTCCCTGAGGATGAAATGGTGTTACGTTTAATCGGATTGCATAGCGTCCATCATTACAGGAGGAGACACCGCGAAAAGAACAATCTAACACTTCAACTACCCTGCTCAGGATAGAACTGGATAAATAAAAACGTTCAGTCATATTCGATATTCTTCATATAAACAAATTTCCCTGATTGTATTAAATAAATACAATTGCGATAATCCATCCTCAACTCAAATAACTTTTGACCTATGAGCATAAATAGCACGATAAATTTAATGCGGGAAATGGCTATTTTCGCCAAAGTGGTTGAAACCGGTAGTTTCTCTGAAACTGCACGTCAGCTTGCCGCAACACCTTCTGCTATTAGTCGTTCTGTCACCAGACTGGAAAAAGCGCTCGGCACCCGCCTGCTGCAAAGAACAACACGCAAACTTCGTTTAAGTGAAAGCGGACAAACCGTTTATGAACATTGCCTGGACATGATGAATTCTGCTCAGGCAATCATGTCGGTATCAGGAAACTTTAACCGAGAACCACAGGGAATAGTCCGGGTCAGTGTCCCTAAAGCGGTTGGCCGTTTTGTTATTCATCCTCATATACCTGCTTTTCTTGCCTGCTATCCTAAAGTTGATGTAAATTTGCGACTTGATGATCGTTATGTAGATTTGATAGATGAAGAGGTTGATCTTGCAATACGGATCACAGATCAACCTCCTCCGGGCCTCATGGGAAAACGGCTATTAAATATTTGGCATATGTTATGTGCAACACCCGAATACCTGGCAGAACATGGCACACCACAACATCCGCACGATCTGAAAAATCACAGTTGCATCTATCTTGGGGAAGAACCAGGAGATTCACGTTGGAAATTCAATCAGGGAAATAAAATTATTACCGTCAATGTTTATGGTCGTTACGCTGCTAATCATACAGGAGTTCGGCTTGATGCCGTATTAAGACATATCGGAATTGGCAACTTACCTTATTTTACCGCTAAACATGCTTTACAACAGGGACGGCTGGTTCAAATTCTGCCTGATTGGAACTTTAAAGCCAACCACACTGGCGAATTATGGATACTTTATCCACCAACACGGCATTTACCTCCAAAACTTAGTGTATTTATAGGGTTCCTGGCCGAACGCCTCCGTCAGGAAAACATCGCAGATAATAAAAGGGTAGATAAGATTCACGATACCACTCATTACGAATTACCTGAAATGGGAGGATAATTATGTTCATGTAAAAGAGGTGAATTAGTTATTCTAACTCACCTCTTCCCTGTAATATTCAAAGGGGTTTATAATAATGAATAAGTTAATTGCCATTGATAACAAAACAATAATTCCATGTTAAAATCTGAATTATCATTCCCTATAAAAAGATCGTGTCATATTGTTTTCATTAATGTTTTTAATTAAGTCTATATTTTAGATTATTAACATCAATAGGATCGGAATTACTAAGCATAGTTAGCACGTGATCCAAGCAATTATAAAACCCCCAAAACTCGGTATAATCATACTTACCTTCTTTAGCCAATTTTTCTGCATTAATTTCTCTCAATCTTGTATAGTCATACCACTCTTTAATATTACTTACCCGATGATGCCAATCATGACAAATCAGTGATCCCTGCACTATCAGCATTCGAACAGGCAAATGGTAGAATAAGTGTTTAAAGGCCCATATAATCCATTGTAGAGAATATTTCAAAGAAAAACTTTCAGGACAAGGTGAGCCACAAAAGCGCCCTAAAGAGTTTTTGATATGGCTATGAAGAATAGTCTCATTTTCACGACGTAACAACCACACATGCTCAGTCATTAACTGTAATAACGATGCTATCTGGTACACAATTACATAAGGGATAATGATGAATAATACAAAATTCATCATTCCCATCCACCAAAATAGATAGCCCAAAAACAGAAAATAAACAATAGTCATGATGAATCGATAAACAGGAACACCTATTAAATTTGACTTAATGCGGCCATAGAGATATGAAAAATGAAAATAAGGACTAAATAGGGTCAAAAACAGGTTAATATAGAGCTGTTTTTTTGTTTTTCCAGGTTCAAATCCTAATTTGTATACTGCTGCTAAATCTTTATCTTCTATTGTTGAAAAATCCTTTCCATGATGCTCATATATATGAAACTGACGGTATGAATCGTAAGGTTGAGTAATGAATATGGTGGATAAAATTTCACATATCACTCTATTGCGTGATTTTGTTGAGAGTAAATTTCCATGCACCCCTTGATGAATAATAGTAGCAACAATATACCTGGCTCCAGAAGTGGAAAATAATACACCGACTAAATAGAGAATAAACTTGATAATTGATGACATATTACTATTTAGTGACAAGTAGATAAGTAGCGTACCAACCACAATCCAACTAATCGACCAACATATCATTTCAATTGAGCTGGATTTCCATAATGCTTTCCTGCCGGGAATATCCTTTCCTGTTAGCCAACTCCACACACCTTGAAAAGGTAATATCTTATATGTATTCCGAATAGCGGTAGATTCCTTATAAAGTTCAATTCCTGTTTTCATAATTCCTCCTATTGATGAACAAAGTAATTTTAATATAATTATTTTTATTACAAAGAGTGAAATATCAAAACATAAATTGTAACTATTACAATCTATAAATAAACTCGCAGTGAACGTGCAAAGTTATCTATATATATAAATTTGTTAACATTTTATAAAAAAAGAATCCCGCTTTGCGGCTATAAAATAGCCGATAACACATAAAAAGCAGCCAGACTGATAACAACACACACTACGATATTTCTGATAAAAAAAGCAAAAACGGTAGTTAATAATGCCCCCCATAAATAAGGATTATTAGAAATCTCTCTTAACTCCCCATGTTCCATTAAAATAATTGGCCCACATATCGCAATCAATAAACAAGGGGCAGAATATTTTAATGATTCATTTATTATTTTAGGAAGCTTTACCGGAACTTTAGGTTCCAGGAAAACATATCTATTAAATAATACAATACCAGCTAAAATAAAAAGCAAGGCCCAACTCATATTGACTCCTTATTTAACCTGGCTATAAAAACAGAAAAGAACATACCACTGACACCAGCAATGATAATAGCACCTTCAACATGAAGGTAAGATAATATCATTGATAAAAACAATGAAAAAATCACGCCTAAAAACACACTGAGTTTTTTAATCATCGGTACAACAATAGTAATGAAGGTAGCGACAATAGAGAAATCCAGATGATACTTATCTAAATCTGGAATAGAAGAAGCCATTAATATTCCCAGAAGACTGAATATATTCCAGCATACATAAAAACATAATCCAGCACCAATCAAATAGCCCGGAGTTAAAATCTGTTTATCTCTCTGAGCACAACTTAAAGCAAATAATTCATCTGTTAGTAAGAAACCGATTGGCAGCCGATAACGAGCTTTTAATAAAGAAACATATTCGCGTAAAGTTAAGCCATAGAGAAAATGCTGAGCTGTGATAAAAAACACTGAAATAATAATAGTAAAGATACTAGCACCTGATGCTAATAAACCAAGTGTCACTAATTGTGCAGCACCAGCGAATAAGATTGCAGACATCCCTATACTTTGTCCCAGAGTTAACCCTGATTGAACGGCAACAGAGCCAGCAAGTATTCCCCAGGGAATAACCGAAAGGCAAAGCGGTAACATATTATATATTCCAGACCAAAACCCTTGCCAGGAGGATATTTTTGGTTGCAATTCAGTCATTGTTTTTTCCATAAACAGATCTACGTCAACAAAATAAAAGAACCATTGACAGGTAGCTTACGTGCGGGTAATACAGGAGTATTGAATAAAATTGTGGTGAAATAATTTCTTGCTAATCTGATTGGAAGCCTTCCCAATAAGGCAATAGAGCGTTTTTAAGCTGTTTGTAGAGAACGAACAAACATTCCGGGAGTGATCCCTAAGGCATTTTTAAAATGGCGGTTAAAATGGCTTTGGTCGGCAAAACCACAGAGAATAGCAACATTTAGTATAGAATGTCCATCCAATAACAATTTTCTAGCCATACGTAAGCGGGCAAAAATTAAATAAACATGAGGCGTTACTCCGATAATTTCCTTAAATTGCCGCAAAAAATGCCATGGACTTAGCTGTACCATTTCTGCTAACCGATTGAGAGAAACATCAGTTTCTGCATGTGCATCAATATATTCTTTAGCCAATAAGATCTGCTTTTCAGCAGAAGGAAGTTTCTGTGCAGTAATGCGTGTTTTACCGTAATTCATCATCAACCAAGAAAGTGAAGAAAACAGCATAGTTTCTTTGAATAAAGTATTACCTTTTTGCGACAATAAATTAAACATCAGACGTAATTGTTCAGATAACCCAGGATCATGAACCACCGCAGAAGGGAACCACGGTATACTGCCATCTGCATATTTTAAGTCGCGTGAAAGTGAACGTAATAAATCAGGTGAAGGGTAAATAGCTTGATATGACCAACCTGTTGCAACAGCAGCAGATCCGGTATGAATTTCATCTGAATTGACTAAAATAATATCACCTTTAGGCGCAATATGTTCCGCACCGGTACGATAGAAGCGCTGAGCCCCCTCTTCTATTACTCCTATACAAAAGGTCTCGTGCACATGCCGAGAAAATACTTGCTTACGGTAACTGGCTTTGAGCATCTCCAAACCATTAAATTCTTCCAGACGAAAGAACTGAATTTTCTCTTTTACATTTTCTTGTTGCCACATAAAATAGTTACCCAAGTTTCTGATGAAAATTGATCTTTTTATAGTATTAAACTCTTTTATTTTTAAGTTATATATCCCATAGATTTCAGAGTGTAACTTGAAAAACAACGGGTATATCACCCATTTTTCTATTCGCTTGTTTAATTAACTATGCACTTTTTCCAGTCTGAAGAAAATTAAACCTCACCTATAGAGTATAAAGAATATGAGCATTTTCAAGTATCACTGACTATTCATTGTTCTTATGCCAACAAATCTTTTTTGTAAAAAACACATCAGGGAGGATTTAGCGAGCCTTTTTCTTTTTTGTATAAAATTGCTATAGCAATGTTACTAAGGTAACCAGAATATTTATTTTTTCGTCAAAAATAATTTGAATGTATATATTTAATAATTGTTATAATAAATATTGTATTAATTTACTTTCTACATGTTATTTTTATATACCCTATCATGTTATATCCACAGTTTAGATTTTGTTATAACTGCCTTTCTGATCGCTGTTTTCCTAATGATCTCCCTTTGAGTCTGGTGCAACCAGCCATTGACAGTTAAGCTGTAGGCAATTTGCTTTATCACCTCAATTAAAACCAATATCAACTATAGTGAGGGCCTTATGGCTGATACAGATATTCGCATTGCTATCGTAGGGGCCAGTGGCCGCATGGGACGCAATCTTATTCAGGCCATTCAGCAGTTGGATGGCGTTACACTTGGTGCAGCATTAGAACGCCCAGACTCTTCATTGGTGGGAGCAGATGCTGGTGAATTGGCCAGTATTGGTCATAACGGTATTACGATCCGTAATGATCTCCATTCTGTCATTGAAGATTTTGATGTCCTGATTGATTTCACCCGCCCAGAAGGAACGCTGACATATCTGCCAATATGCCGGCAATACCGTAAAGCCATGGTGATTGGTACAACTGGGTTTGATGATACAGGTAAGCAAGCAATCAAAGATGCAGCAAACGAAATTCCTATTGTTTTTGCAGCAAATTTCAGTGTCGGTGTCAATCTTGTCCTTAAGCTATTGGAAAAAGCAGCAACAGTGATGGGAGAGTATACGGATATTGAAATCATTGAAGCTCACCATCGCCATAAAGTAGACGCACCATCAGGAACAGCACTGGCAATGGGAGAATCTATTGCACATACGCTCGGTCGCGACCTGAAAACTTGTGCTGTATATGCGCGGGAAGGCCACACAGGTGAGCGGAACCCCAAAAGTATTGGTTTTGCTACGGTAAGAGCTGGCGATATTGTTGGAGAACATACCGCTATTTTTGCCGATATTGGTGAACGAGTAGAAATCAGCCATAAGGCTTCAAGCCGTATGACTTTTGCAAATGGCGCTGTTAAAGCATCTATCTGGATAACCAATAAAAACAGGGGTCTTTATGACATGAAAGACGTTCTTAATCTCGATAAATTATAATTATTTAATAAAATAACTAATTGTAATTACGCAATTATTTATCATTAATTGCGTAATTTTTTATAAAATGAATCATAAATATAAGTATTACGTCATTTATATCTATTTTCTACATTATTCTCACTTTTTTACTACCTTTTATCCTATAGATACGAAAAATCACACTGTTTTTTCTGTTTTAAAATTTAATTTCACATTAATCGTGAATATACTCGCACTTTTCTTATATTTTTCAGGTAAATTTCTATGATACAACAGTGAGTGTCGCAAAAAAAACAATAAAAAGGGCGTTTTTTGTAGACAAGCCCCCCTCTCATCATTAGAATGCGCGCAATTTGCCAAAATTTTGACAAACATCATAATTGGCATTGATTTAAAGGATTAATTCTGAATTAATATGCATTGAGTGCGATTTGTTATTCATTCTGGAGGGCGTTTTGATTAAGTCAGCTATATTGGTTCTGGAAGATGGAACCCAATTTCACGGTCGCGCCATAGGTGCAGAAGGTGTGGCTGTTGGAGAAGTGGTCTTCAATACCTCAATGACCGGATATCAAGAAATACTTACCGACCCTTCCTATTCCCGCCAAATTGTTACTCTCACCTATCCTCATATTGGTAATGTCGGCATCAATGCCGCTGATGAAGAATCTCCCACCATTCAAGCCCAAGGCTTAGTCATCCGTGATTTACCTCTGATAACCAGCAACTACCGCAGTGAAGACAATCTGTCTAACTACTTAAAGCGTCATAACATTGTTGCCATTGCTGATATTGATACTCGTAAACTGACCCGTCTGTTACGGGAAAAAGGTGCACAGAACGGTTGTATCATTGCAGGTGATGAGGTAGATGCTCAAGTTGCTCTTGAAAAAGCGAAAGCATTTCCCGGCTTGAAAGGTATGGATTTAGCGCAAGAAGTGACTACCACACAAGCTTATCAGTGGTTACAGGGAAGCTGGACACTGGCAGATGGATTACCAGAAGCTTGTAAAGAGCAAGAACTGTCATACCATATTGTTGCTTATGATTTTGGGGTTAAGCGTAATATTCTGCGTATGTTGGTAGATCGCGGCTGCCACGTTACTGTCGTGCCAGCAAAAACCTCCGCAGACGAGGTACTGGAAATGGCACCGGATGGTATTTTCCTGTCTAACGGCCCTGGCGATCCAGAGCCTTGTGATTATGCTATCGAAGCAATCAAAACTTTCCTGAACACCGAGATCCCTGTATTTGGTATCTGCCTGGGCCACCAGTTACTGGCATTAGCAAGCGGTGCAAAAACTGTAAAAATGAAGTTTGGTCACCACGGCGGCAACCACCCTGTTAAAGATTTGGATCGTAATGTCGTCATGATCACCGCACAGAACCACGGATTCGCCGTTGATGAAAACTCATTACCGGCAAATCTGCGTGTGACTCATAAATCACTCTTTGATGGTACTCTGCAAGGTATCCACCGTACTGACAAACCTGCATTCAGTTTTCAGGGACACCCTGAAGCCAGCCCTGGTCCACATGAAGCCGCGTCTCTGTTCGATCACTTTATTGAATTGATTGAACAGTATCGTCAGCAAGATATTCAGAACACCAAATAATCAGGAGAAAAGGAAAATGGCAAAACGTACTGATATTAAAAGTATCCTGATCTTGGGTGCAGGTCCGATTGTGATTGGTCAAGCATGTGAATTTGACTACTCAGGAGCACAGGCTTGTAAGGCTCTGAGGGAAGAAGGCTATCGGGTCATACTGGTGAACTCTAACCCTGCCACTATCATGACCGATCCAGGAATGGCAGATGCCACTTACATTGAGCCAATTCATTGGGAAGTCGTACGCAAGATTATTGAAAAAGAGCGCCCGGACGCAATTTTGCCAACCATGGGGGGGCAAACAGCACTGAACTGCGCACTGGAACTAGAACGTCAGGGCGTACTACAAGAATTCGGTGTAACTATGATTGGTGCCACCGCAGATGCAATTGATAAAGCAGAAGATCGTCAGCGTTTTGACAAGGCGATGAAAAAAATCGGCTTGGATACTGCACGTTCTGGAATTGCTCATTCGATGGAAGAAGCACTGGCTGTAGCCGAAGACGTTGGCTTCCCTTGTATTATCCGTCCTTCTTTCACTATGGGCGGAACAGGGGGAGGTATCGCTTATAACCGCGAAGAATTTGAAGAGATCTGTGAACGTGGTTTAGATCTCTCCCCAACCAATGAATTGCTGATCGATGAATCTCTGATTGGTTGGAAAGAGTATGAAATGGAAGTAGTACGTGACAAGAACGATAACTGCATCATCGTCTGCTCCATTGAAAATTTCGACCCAATGGGGATCCATACTGGTGACTCCATTACTGTGGCTCCCGCTCAGACATTGACTGATAAAGAGTACCAAATCATGCGTAATGCCTCCATGGCCGTACTGCGTGAAATTGGTGTAGAAACCGGTGGTTCAAACGTACAGTTTGCTGTTAACCCTAAAAATGGTCGCCTGATTGTCATCGAGATGAACCCGCGTGTATCCCGTTCATCCGCTCTGGCCTCCAAAGCGACAGGCTTCCCTATCGCGAAAATTGCAGCAAAACTGGCGGTTGGTTATACCCTTGATGAACTGATGAACGATATCACGGGTGGGCGTACTCCAGCCTCTTTCGAACCATCAATTGACTATGTAGTGACTAAGATCCCTCGCTTTAACTTCGAAAAATTTGTCGGCAGCAATGATCGCCTGACAACTCAGATGAAATCTGTCGGTGAAGTCATGGCAATTGGCCGCACTTTCCAGGAATCCCTGCAAAAAGCTTTGCGTGGCCTGGAAGTTGGAGCAACCGGTTTCGATCCGAAAGTCAATCTGGATGACCCGCAATCACTGACCAAAATCCGCAGCGAACTAAAAGATGCAGGCGCTGAGCGCATCTGGTATGTCGCAGATGCTTTTCGTGCCGGTATGTCCGTTGATGGTCTCTTTAACCTGACCAACATTGACCGCTGGTTCCTGGTACAGATCGAAGAACTGGTACGTCTGGAAGAACAAGTAGCAGAGCAAGGCATCAACGGTCTGACTTCCGACTTCCTGCGTCAGCTCAAGCGTAAAGGTTTTGCAGATGCACGCTTGGCAAAACTGGTCGGCGTATCCGGTAAAGAGATCCGCAAACTGCGCCATGATTACAACCTGTATCCGGTTTACAAACGAGTAGATACCTGTGCCGCAGAGTTTGCAACTGACACTGCCTACATGTATTCCACTTATGAAGATGAATGCGAAGCTAATCCAAATAGCGACAAGCCGAAAATTATGGTATTGGGTGGTGGCCCGAACCGTATCGGCCAGGGCATTGAATTCGATTATTGCTGTGTACACGCTGCACTGGCGTTACGTGAAGATGGTTATGAAACCATCATGGTTAACTGTAACCCAGAAACGGTTTCAACAGATTACGACACTTCTGACCGCCTTTACTTTGAGCCGGTAACACTGGAAGACGTACTGGAAATCGTACGCGTTGAGCAACCAAAAGGTGTGATCGTACAGTATGGTGGTCAAACGCCACTGAAACTGGCCCGCGAACTGGAAGCAGCAGGCGTACCAATTATCGGCACCAGCCCGGATGCCATTGACCGTGCAGAAGACCGTGAGCGTTTCCAACAGGCGGTAAATCGTCTTGGTCTGAAACAACCAGCCAATGCCACTGTCACCACTATTGAACAGGCGGTAGAGAAAGGCAACAACATTGGCTACCCGCTGGTGGTTCGTCCTTCTTATGTATTAGGTGGTCGTGCAATGGAAATCGTGTACGATGAATCAGACCTGCGCCGTTACTTCCAAACCGCTGTGAGTGTTTCCAACGATGCTCCGGTTCTGCTGGATCGATTCCTTGATGATGCTGTTGAAGTCGATGTTGATGCTATCTGTGACGGAGAACGAGTCCTGATAGGTGGCATTATGGAACATATCGAACAGGCGGGTGTTCACTCTGGTGACTCAGCCTGCTCCTTGCCTGCATATACCTTAAGCAAGGAGATTCAGAATGTTATGCGTCAACAGGTTGAAAAACTGGCTTTTGAATTACGTGTCCGTGGTTTGATGAATGTCCAGTTTGCTGTGAAAAACAACGAAGTGTACCTGATCGAAGTGAACCCACGTGCAGCACGCACGGTTCCATTTGTTTCCAAAGCAACAGGTCTGCCACTGGCGAAAGTCGCAGCACGTGTGATGGCCGGGCAATCCTTGCAGTCACAGGGTGTCACGAAAGAAATCATTCCTCCTTACTATTCTGTGAAAGAAGTGGTATTGCCATTCAACAAATTCCCAGGAGTTGACCCGATTCTGGGGCCAGAAATGCGCTCTACAGGTGAAGTGATGGGTGTTGGTCGCACTTTTGCGGAAGCCTTCTCCAAAGCGATGCTCGGCAGTAACTCCACTATGCGTAAAAAAGGCCGGGCATTACTGTCAGTACGTGAAGAGGATAAAGGGCGTATTGTTGATTTAGCAGCCAAACTGCTCAAACATGGCTTTGAGCTGGACGCGACTCACGGTACAGCCGTTGTATTGGGTGAAGCTGGGATCAACCCACGTCTGGTAAACAAAGTTCATGAAGGCCGTCCACATATTCAAGACAGAATTAAAAACGGTGAGTATGACTATATCGTCAATACCACTGCTGGCCGCCAGGCAATTGAAGATTCAAAACTGCTTCGTCGCAGCGCACTACAATATAAAGTGCACTATGACACCACCCTGAATGGCGGTTTTGCAACCACGATGGCTCTCAGTGCTGATCCGACTGAGCAGGTAATTTCTGTCCAGGAAATGCACGCAAAAATCACCGGATAATATGCCCTATGGATTTCAAGATGCAGGCAACAAAGAGGCAACTTGGAAAACAAAGGATATAAGCGAATAAAATACAGCTCCCCTAAAGCGTTAGTTATCCAACAAATAAGGGAGCTGCTTTTTTAGCTGCTATTTTTATCTGGAGGGAATTTTGAATCCAAAGAGCGTCTTATTTTGAAATTAAAAAAAGCCACCCCCATTCTGAGATGGCCTTCATGCAACATTAATAACTGTCTTTCTGAACAATAATCAGTATAAGTCTAATATTGTTTCAGCTACACAGGTATATTGGTTGTTTATATGGGGCTTTGGGCTAGTGAAGCAATCTTCCAGAAACCAGCTTGCCGGTGTTTTCAGGGTAATAGAGACAACAACTAGCTGCTCCAGACTAATTCGGTTAGTTCCTCGTTCATAACGTGATAACTGCTGATGGCTGACGCCAATTCTGTCCGCCAGCTCTGCTGCTGTTATCCCAAGCTCTTTTCGCTTCATTTGGATCCTTTTACCTACCAGCATACTGACTCGCATAATCTCTTTACTCTCAATTTATAAATAGGTTAATAAAACAACTGCTGTACCTTCATACTTACCGGCTTTTGGTTGTGTTAATGTGTGCAATATTGATGTCAGGGTAAAATTTGAGGGAATATTTTTCCCTTGGGCGATAACACGCACGCCATCTGTCGCATCCCTTCCATCAATCTGCAATGTCGCGTAAATTTGCTTATGAGTATCGAGATAAATTTTGGGCTCACTATTAATGGATTTGACTTGCAACATTATCTTGTTGCTGCGAAGTGCACATTTCAATTGCCCATTAATTGAGCGAGTGGCATTATTAACTTCTGAAGCTTTTAATTCCCCGTAGGCAATTTCAGAAGGTATGTTGATTTCACAGCTTTGATTTATAGGTGGTAATTTGTTGCAAGTGGAGTTAGGAAATTTCATTGCGATACCATAACCCGATGATATCTGCTTGGTGTAAAACAAACCTATACATTCGGCATCTGCGGTAATAATAGGAAACGTCACCCGGATAGGGATTCCGAGCTGTCTTTTATAGGCTCGCATGACTTCTGCGGTTGTCCGGTACTTTTGTGCGTCATTCAGGCATATATTTGCCTCAACACAGGAACCATACATGCCCGGCTGATTATTAATATATTGAACATCAGGGCCAACATAACATGGATCATTACCATAACAAGGATTGCCTGCCCCCTCTTCTTCTGTCCATTCAATAATCTCCATGGTAGTGATAATTCGTTTACCCGATATAATAGTATTTACTGGCATAACATAAGCGCCACCATAGGTATATGAAGCACTAAAGAAAAGCAACAATGCTGCAAACTTCATCAACGATTTTTTAATATGGTGCATAATTTATTTCCCTAAATAACATCAAACTCAGGTTGAATATCATGGGGTGAAAAAGAAGCCGGAATCGCTATTCATAACTGAGCTCAAAAGTTGCCATTGCATTGAACTCTCCTACACCAATCTTGTTTTGCAGAAGCGCACTGGGATCAGCTTTTACATATGCCTGAAACGGGATTACATTGTTACTGCTCGTATCAGAGAGTCTAAATTGAGCCGTTTTATTAAAAGGGAGTGGTGTACCATCCAGTTTTTCCATACCAATGGCTGCACCTGAAGCACTGCTGCCATAACTGAATGCTAATAATCCGGGCTGCTCTCTGCTTTCCTGTCCGATAAACCTGATTTTCACTTTCTGGGCCGCTCTGGGATCACATTCTTCCAAATGTAGCCGGAGCTGTTGGCTTGGCGTACGGTGATACAGATAAAGATCCCGGTTGATAATGTTGCCAAAATTGACTTCCATGAATTTATCTTCCGGTTTAATCACACAAGGGGGGGCGAGTACGGTCATTGTGATTCTGACATTTTGGCGTAAGTTATCTTTTGCATAAGCACCTTGCTGACTGCCAATCCCTAACAGAAATAATACCGATGGCACCAATGTCTTCAGTGCGTAGTGAAAGAGCTTCATACTTAACAAATTCATTATCATTTATCCCAAAACCCGTTACGATCTGGTGAAGTCTGCTTTTTGATCCCATCAAGCTGCTTATGACGGGATATGACTACCAAGAACCAATCAGTTCCCTTCATCTACAACCTTTGTCACTACACAAGTATTATCACTACAGTTGAATGTTAACTGTGGGCGTCCACCATAATCATTAACATAAGTCAGTACTGGTTGATTACCGAATGAACTAACCGTTCCTCCCAGTTTGTCACTGCTTTTGGGCGCCAGCATTAAGGGCTTAAAACCGTCTACACTTTTACCATTTACCTTATTTGAAGCTTCTGAAATTGTGATGTAATAAGGTGTTGGATTGTTCACCACATATTGGTTTCCCTGACGGCTTAAGGTCAGTTTTTCCTGCCACGGGTTATCATGATCAATACGGCGTGCGATAATGGCCTCCGGGCGGTAGAACAATTTGATTTTCGTTTGTAAAGCTATTTGCAAGACATTTGGTTTCTCACTGCGCGGGGGTATTTCACGAACATTGAAATAAAACACACTTTCTCTATCTTGTGGCAACTGGGCCACTGCGGGCAGTGTCTGGATCTTGATTTGGCTTTTTGCTCCAGCTTCAACACGCTGTACAGGGGGAATAACAACGAGTGGGCTGTTGATCTTATTTCCCTTATCATCTTCAAACCATGCCTGGGCTAAATGCGGCAAATCAAGATGTTGATTTTCAATATTCAGGCTGACAGATTTCTCATTCCCATTAAAAATAACGCGGGTACGATCCAATGCTATCGCCGCCATTGTCTGATGTACTGACATTAAATTTGTTACCGTTATGGCCGCCATCATTAGAATTTTTTTCAGTTTCATAGTGTCATCTGCTTATACTCAAAAAAGATCATTTTTATATTGCTGGTGCCGACTAATATCGGTATACCTATGCCAAATAAAGCAATGCAATACTCTATTAAAGATCAATTAAATGGATTTTTTTATTACATTTTATTTATCTTCATCTTTTAAAAACTGACAAGGTAGCAAAAATGCAGTTAAATAATCTGACGAAATTTCATCTGGCACAATAATCTCACATTGAGCACGTCCATCCCAATGCACCTTCAGTTTTTCACCTTTGTTCATTCCGGTCAGATAAGCATATCCGTCATCATTGACAATTCCGATTTCCCGTTGACTTGCATTAACGATAGATGCCCCAAAAGGTGGGAATGTACCATCAGGCAAACGAATAGTTGTCATAGCCTTGAGTCCTGATATGACCTGAAATTTACGGTAACCAATTGCACCTTCTGTCAACGTTGCCAATTGAACAGAGCGCAATGCTTCTACATCGTCCGGTAATTTGTCTAAGTCAATATTTGCGGTATTGCGGTAGTAATTGTTTACATCTACCAGCACAGCTTTACCAAAATGGTTGGTATATACTGCCGAACCGAACGCCCGGACAGGAACATTGCCAACACCTTCTGTATCCACCATCAGGCGGGTTGCGCCAGGCATATTAGTGCGATGTAAAGCTGCACCATTGGCAGTGACAGTAACTCCCCCCTGCAAGCCGAGTGCTACAGTAGTATTGCCACCATCCTGATAACTGGCGCTGGCAGTCAGCAATGCACGATCACCATAGTGGGTGTAATAACCATTTGCTGATGCCTTACCATGAATATTCGTACCTGCTGATATGCGATAGTTATTGCGATCATCAAGACGGTCAAAATAACCTATCGAATGGGAATTTCCCTGACGATTGGTCATTCCGTTATAGCTAAGGGTGCTACTTTCTCCCCACGGAATAGAAAGATTCAGGTAAATACCGTCATCTTTTTTATTATCAAAATTGTTACGGTAAGCTGACAGGTTCACATTGATATTTTTATAACGCCCAATATCAATATACTTAGACAGGGATACGTTATAGTAGTCGTTTGCTGACCGATTCCAGTAGGTCTGATGGCTATAGCTGAGGTAAGCACTGAGGCCAATATCTGTAAACTGTTGATTAAACATCACGGTATACATTTCTTTTCCACTATCGGAAGAAACGTTGCGATAGCGGCGATCGATATATTGTCCCATATTCATAAAGTTGCGTTCAGAGAAACGATATCCGGCAAAAGTTACCTGACTGTTGTATTGATCAAAACGTTTCGAATAACTGAAACGATAAGATCCCCCGGTAAAGGTCTTGTTCTCTCCCGGCAATTTTGCTCTTGACTCCGTCACGTCAAACGACAATGCCCCCAACACCATCAAGTCACGACCAACCCCCAGTGATAAAGCGTTGTAGTCACCTGCTCCCAAAAAACCACCATACAATGACCAGCCGTTATTGATCCCCCAGGAGAATTCTCCGAGACCGAAGGCCGGCCCTTCACGACGATGTTTATCATTAGTAGATTGTCCACCCACCAACTTGTATTGCACACGTCCGGGGCGTGTCAGGTAAGGGATCGTTGCGGTGTTAACCTGAAACTGTTGTACACTTCCATCCTGCTCTTCAACTCTGACATCCAAAGCGCCTGACACTGCATCACTGAGATCCTGAATTCGGAATGGCCCTGACGCAACCTGAGTTTCATACAATACTCTCCCCATCTGACTCACCGTCACCTTGGCATTGGTTCTCGCGACACCAGTGACCTCAGGGGCATAGCCACGTAAGTTCGGCGGCAACATGTTCTCATCAGTCACCAAACTGATACCGGTATAACGAAAGCTATCAAAGAGGTTTGAATTGAGGTAATCCTCTCCCAACGTCAACTTTGCTTCTAAACGAGGAAGTGCACGATACAGGTAGTATCGGCTCCAATCCCAGTCACGGCGTTCTTTGCCACCTGATCGATGTGAGTTGTCTGCTTTATCATGTTTGGTCTTGAAACGATGATATCTGGCCTGCCAGTCAGCCCGAAAACGCCATGCACCCAAATTCATGCCCGCCGTTCCGTTAGCACTTATCTGTTGGTTATTCCGATCATGAGTCGGTTTCGATGTTTGCGCATTAACGTTATAGTCAAACAATAATCCGGTTATCCCCTCATCCCAACGGGACGGAGGATCCCAATCCGGCAAGTCATATTCCAGATAGCTTTTAGGAACAATCAGATACAACGTATAGGTGGCCAGATCCCCCCTTGCCGACATACCCGGTAGTGTATTGAGATCAAGACATTTTCCATCATTCTGCCAACCTAATTTTTCCACCCACTTTGGTTTAAGAGCGATTTGTTTGATTAATTCAGGAGATATACAGGCTTCACTACCTTTCGAATCATCAGCCGAAGCCATAAAATCGATAGAATGGGTATCTGGGAACTCCTCCTTATTCATCCGAACAGCCATCATATAATTCCCCGGCATGATATAGCCTGCGCGAGAGAACTGTTCTAAATTAATATTGCTACGTTCACTGATATCCAGCGCATCAATGTTGAATTCAATTGGCTTAGAATAGGCGATCTGAATACCGGATACCGCAAACAGTATCAAAGCAGAAAGAGGTTTAATTCCGGATATTAAGTGTTCTATTTGTATTTTATTCGTTATCTTCTTTTTATTAATCACGTATTTTTTATTAAAGGTGTTTATATTATTACTGTTCTTTTTTTTATTAATAGAAGAAAAATAATGATTCATAGAATCTGAAAATAAAGCCATAACATCCTCTGAGCAATGAATCGTTAATAACCCAATTTGAATTTAGCTGTTGTCTGATACTGCCAAGTCTGTATGCGTATAGGACTATCGCCTAATAGATCGCATCATTAAAGTTCATCGCTCTCACTTAAGGATCCTACAGATACCGGGGATTGCAGAGGTAACCACATGTCCTGCTTATCCGTAATATATTACGTTCTCTGTTTGTGATTCACTGAATTACCGTACAGCGGGAAGTAGAGGAAACATGTCACCATCGGTAGCCATTAAAAATTACTTAACATGGCAAAATATCTTTATTTTCCGAATACCACCAATAGAGAACACCATAGATTAAATCAATAAAAAAGGGTATTTCAAATTACTTCCATGGGAATAATTCTATTAATGTCATACTCTGCTGACTAATTTGACAATAATATTGATTTATATCAATAAGACAAAGCACATTACAGAATATTCTAATCATGTCCTGCTAACATATTAGTTCCCAGAAATACCCTAAAGACATTATCAAGAAACCCGGTAAATCAATAGCAATGAATTTCCTGATGTTCAATTACCAAAATTATCAGTCAGTAAAAGTATTATTGATAATTTAATGTAAAGTTAGCAATAGCAGTGAAGTTACCAGGGACAACTATGCTTTCACCTTTATCATCACTTAAATTAGTACCTTGCAGGTACGCTGCAAATTGCAAATCATTGTTACCTTCGTGCAGAGATAATAGTTTACTTGCTGTTCCCAGAGGCAATCTGTTATCACCGGCATCAGTAATAGCAATTGCCGCACCTTTCGCTGTTCCTTCAATACCTAAATAACCTGGCTGACCACTAGCTATAGCGCCAGTGAAAGTCGTTTCTACACCTTTCAGAGTCTGTGTAGTGCAATTTTCTAATTCAATTTTGAAATGTTTAGATTCTGAACGCCCTTGTTTTTTCAAAATGTGGCTGGAAACAGCCCCCATATCAACTGCAATATTGGTATTTTTAATTGAACAAGGTGCATCAATGATAGAACCAGTAAATGTAACCGTACCATTACCTTGGTTAGCCGCATTTGCAGCGCCTGCTGTTAAAGCCACACCAAAACCTAAAATCATTGCCAATTTATTCATTTTCATAATCGAATTTATACCTTTTAATTAAAAAATGTCAGACTTATATATAAAGAGAAACCGAAGTACAGAAATTAATTTCTGATACTCAGGATAATGACTATTTAGTTTTTTGACAGATAGCTTGACTGATTCAAATAAACCAAACCGGCGGTATCATTCTACACAAAAATCCTTAAGTCAAATTTCAGCCGATAAAACTGGTAATGCTCCTTAACTGCGTATGAAATATGAGTTTTTATCAAAAAGCCCCCATAAGCAGTAGTATATTTTACTGTCAATTTTGTGAATTTGGGTTATTTTCCTAAATTGTATCGAACAAAGATGAATAGTTCAGAATCTTAGTTTGTGTGTTTTTATTGAGCAACTTTATCTTTCCGAAAAAAATAGCCATATAATTATATCAAAATAATTATTAAATATAGTTTTTACTATTGCCTTTATGGCTTATATCAAAATAAAAACAAACTATTTATCCAAACCATACAATTAACAAGCTAATTATAATATAATTAAATTATTATTTTTATTTAAAAGATTTACTTTTTGTTAAATTAATTTCCCCATTCTTTTTACAGATGAATTAACGTGGAATAAAATGACAACTGAATAAATAGTTGAGAGTCATTTTTAATCAAACTGTTTAAATAATGTATTAATTTGAGCAACAAAAAAGCTCTTCCCATCATTGAGAAGAGCTTTTATTTTTAATCAGGGGATAAAATTACTTAGTCTTTTTTAATTATCACCCAACAAAACAGATTCAAGTGCAATTTCAATCATGTCATTAAAAGTTGTTTGACGCTCTTCAGCTGTCATTTTTTCACCTGTGCGAATATGGTCTGAAACAGTACAGATCGTCAGTGCTTTTGCACCAAATTCAGCCGCAACACCGTAAATACCTGCCGCTTCCATTTCAACACCCAGAATGCCATATTTTTCCATTATATCGAACAATTGTGTATCTGGGGTATAGAACAGATCTATAGAGAAGATATTGCCAACACGTGTGTTAATATTTTTCGCTTTAGCAGCATCAACCGCATTACGAACCAAATCAAAATCAGCGATTGCCGCGAAATCATGATCTTTAAAACGCACACGATTGACTTTGGAGTCAGTACAGGCCCCCATACCAATCACGACATCACGAATTTTAATGTCTTTACTCACTGCACCACAGGAGCCAATACGAATAATCTTTTTGACACCAAACTCGGTGATCAGCTCTTTCGCATAGATGGAACAGGATGGAATGCCCATACCGTGACCCATCACTGAAATGCGACGGCCTTTATAAGTGCCGGTGAAACCCAACATACCACGAACATTGTTAACCTGACGGGCATCTTCTAAAAAGGTTTCCGCAATATATTTTGCACGTAGTGGGTCACCTGGCATCAGAACAACATCAGCAAAATCGCCCATCTCAGCATTAATATGTGGGGTAGCCATAAATTGATTCCTTGTTTTTATTAAGTAATTAAAAATAGGTAAATATCGGGGCAGCCAATGACTTCCCCGGAAAAATCAGAACATCGCTTTACCATAATCCATCGGCGTCAGGTCGAAATATTTCGCCACTGTCTGACCAATGTCTGCAAATGTTTCACGATGTCCCAATGAGCCAGGTTTCACTTTTGGCCCATAAACCAGTACTGGAATATGCTCACGAGTATGATCTGTACCTGCCCAGGTCGGGTCACAACCGTGGTCAGCCGTCAGGATCAGAATGTCATCTTCTTTAACCCGTTTCAGCATCTCCGGCAAGCGGCGGTCGAATAGTTCAAGCGCTGCCGCATAACCTGCCACATCACGGCGATGACCATAAGATGAGTCGAAATCAACAAAATTGGTAAACACGATTGTGTTATCGCCGGCCTGTTCCATTTCAACCAATGAAGCATCAAACAGGGCATCAATCCCTGTTGCCTTCACTTTTTTGGTGATACCAACATTAGCGTAAATATCGGCTATCTTACCGATGGAAACCACTTCACCCTGTTTTTCATCAACCAATTTTTTCAGAATGGTTGGTGCAGGAGGCTCAACCGCCAAATCATGGCGATTACCGGTACGCTGGAAGTTACCCGCTTTATCACCCACAAACGGACGGGCAATAACACGACCGATGTTATAACCACCGAGATTCAGTTCTTCACGGGCGATCTCACATAATTCATACAGTTTATCCAAACCGAATGTTTCTTCATGGCAGGCAATTTGGAAAACAGAATCCGCAGAGGTATAGAAAATCGGCTTACCGGTTTCCATGTGCTCTTCTCCCAGTTTGTCCAGAATAACTGTACCGGAAGAGTGACAATTACCCAAATACCCTGGGAGATTAGCGCGCTCAACCAGTTTATCCAGTAATTCCTGCGGAAAGCTGTTTTCTAAATCCTGAAAATAGCCCCAATCGAACAAAACCGGAACACCGGCAATTTCCCAATGACCTGATGGCGTGTCTTTACCAGAAGAAAGTTCACTTGCATAGCCATAGGCACCAATAATGTCGGCATCTTTGTCTAAACCAATCGGGAAAGTCCCGCTGGATTCTTCTGCCGCTTTACCTAGCCCCAAGCGGCTCAGATTCGGCAACTTCAATAATCCCTGACGGCCAATATCAGCTTCACCACGGGCACATTGCTCCGCAATATGTCCTAAAGTGTTAGATCCTTCGTCACCAAATCTGTCTGCATCTGCACTCGCACCAATGCCAAAGGAATCCAATACCATGATGAATGTACGTTTCATAATTTTCTCCTGCGTCAATTCACGCTATCAATGCGGAAACTGCCAGCTATTAAAATCTATTTTTAATGCCTATGTCGGTTTATCAACTAATATGACGATAAACCATCTGTGTGGCGACTTTCGTTCCTACATTTGATGCTGCCAAAACATTCGTCTTTTGTGAAGCATCCGCCTGTTGTAACGCTTTATGTTGTAGGACAAACGACTTACGCACAGCCTCCGCTGCTGCATGCCACTCATCTTCACTATTGGCATGGATCGTCATCAGAGGAGTATCTGTATTGACTTCTGAACCAAGTGCAATAATATCACTCAGCCCCACACTGTAATTAATCGTATCCGTGGCCTTGCGACGGCCACCCCCTAACGTCACCACGGCCATTCCCAAGGCCCGGGTATCCATCTCTGTTACAATGCATTGTTCTTCAATAACACACTTTTCAGCAAATACTGGTCTGCTAAAAGAGGCTGTCGGCAAATAATGCGCATAGTTTTCAACAAAATCGGCAGGCCCTTTTTGCGCAGCAACCATACGTCCAAAAACTTCCGCTGCTTTACCACTGTTGAGAACTGCCTGTAACTTACGATATGCAGCATCACGGTTTTCTGCCAATTTACCTGATACCAGCATTTCAGCAGCCAATGCCATAGTGACTTCAAATAGCCGGGGATTACGGTATTCTCCCGTCAGAAACTGAACCGCTTCACGGACTTCCAGTGCATTACCCGCACTGGATGCCAGCACCTGATTCATATCGGTTAACAATGCAGTCGTTTTGCAACCCGTACCATTAGCTACCGCGACGATGGATTCTGCCAGTTGTTCCGATTGCTCATAAGTTGGCATAAATGCCCCGGAACCTACTTTCACATCCATGACCAAGGCATCCAATCCCTCAGCCAATTTTTTGCCCAGAATAGAGGCGGTAATCAGTGGAATAGAGTCAACAGTAGCAGTAATATCACGTGTTGCATAAAAACGCTTATCCGCAGGTGCCAATGAGTGGGTCTGACCAATAATCGCAATACCAACATCCCGGATAATGTCACGAAAACGATGTTCATCAGGGAAGATGTCAAAACCGGGAATGGATTCTAATTTATCCAATGTTCCTCCGGTATGCCCCAATCCGCGTCCTGAGATCATCGGGACATAACCTCCACATGCTGCTACCATCGGCCCTAACATCAGGGATGTTACATCACCAACCCCGCCCGTCGAATGTTTATCGACAACTGGGCCATGCAAGTTCAATTTATTCCAATCCAGAACTGTACCGGAATCGCGTACTGCCAATGTTAAAGCAATACGTTCCTCCATCGTCATATCCCGGAAATAAATGGTCATTGCTAATGCAGCGATTTGCCCTTCGGATACTGTGTTATCACACACGCCGTTAATAAAGAAACGGATTTCCTCTTCATTCAGTGGATAACCCTCTCTCTTTTTGCGGATAATTTCCTGTACCAGAAACAAAGCTACCTCCCAATCATCATTATTATCTGAAAAGAATGGCAGTAATGCACCTTATCTTAGTGAACCGTCATATGTTGTTATTGATCTCAATAACGATTGTTTTTAATCAATGATGGTTCTAAATATGGGTTATCAATAACTACTGCTTTGTTTTTGTCCCTGGTGCCCTAACGTTGTCAATAAGCTCCCCAATAAACTGGAAGCACCAAAACGGAAATGGCGGGTGTCTACCCATTTATCACCCATGATTCTATCTGCCAGAGCCAGATATTGCGCTGCTTCTTCTGCGGTACGCACACCGCCCGCAGGTTTAAATCCAACAGTATCACCTACCCCCATATCACGGATGACGCTGAGCATGATCTCAGCACTTTCCAGTGTCGCATTCACGGGTACTTTTCCGGTTGAAGTTTTAATAAAATCTGCTCCCGCTTTAATTGATATTTCAGATGCTTTGCGGATCAGATCAACCTCTTTCAGTTCGCCGGTTTCAATAATAACTTTTAGCCAGACACCTGCTCCAGCGCAGGCAGCTTTGCAGGCTTTAACTAAATCAAAACCAATTTGTTCGTTACCCGCTATCAGTGCACGATATGGGAAAACAACGTCCACTTCGTCAGCACCATAAGCAATGGCTGCACGGGTTTCCGCCAGTGCGATATCAATATCGTCATTACCGTGCGGGAAATTGGTGACAGTGGCAATACGAACGTCAGGTGTTCCTTGTTCACTTAATACCTTACGTGCAACCGGAATAAAACGTGGGTAGATACAGATAGCTGCGGTATGCCCTGCCGGGCTGTTCGCCTGATGACAAAGTGCCGTCACCTTTTCATCAGTATCATCATCATTGAGTGTTGTTAAATCCATCAAACTCAGCGCACGCTGAGCAACTGCGGTTAAATCGGTCATAAAACTCTCCAACGGTATTATTGTGATTCAATCAGTTCACACATTCTTTAAACGCTTATGCTGAATAATTGTCCTGAATGATTAGTAAATTCTTATGTTGGCGAGCGGACTTGGTTCCTTGAAGATGTTGCGATGATTATATTTCTCAGCAACAACAGAGTTCCTTTTCTCCGCACCTATTTCTTTAGTTTGATTTTCTTTAGCTTATACTGCCCCGGCAGACATTAGCTTACTCCATGAAATCTTAGAACATCATTATTTGAACATGTAAACGCACAATAATGCGTGTGTAAACTCACATTAATTAAATGAGAATTGCAATGATAATCATTTTATTATGATATTAATCACAATTATTAGCCTTGAAAAAAATAAAATGCAGGTGAGGTCAACTCACCTGCATCTAATTTAGTAGATATTTTCTAATTTAGACTTCCCTAACTATTACAGAGAGAAGAAAAACCCGGCAATTGTGGCACTCATCAGGTTAGAGAGTGAACCAGCCAATACGGCTTTCAGACCGAAGCGCGCAATGTCACCGCGGCGGTTTGGTGCCATACCACCCAGACCACCGAGCAAAATGGCAACAGAAGACAAATTAGCAAAACCACACAATGCGAAAGAAATGATCGCTTTGGTGTGATCAGAAAGTACTTGCAGGCCTGCTGCCTTAACTACGTCATCTGGTTTCAGATATTCACCAAAGCTCATAAATGCGACGAATTCATTAACAACCAGTTTCTGCCCAATAAAAGAACCTGCAACTGTTGCTTCATGCCACGGTATACCAATCAGATAAGCAATTGGCGCAAATACCCAACCCAGAATCAGTTCCATTGACAATTGAGGATAGCTGAACCAACCACCGATGCCGCCTAGCATACCATTCAACAAAGCAATCAATGCAGTAAATGCCAACAACATTGCCCCTACATTCAGGGCCAGTTGCATACCGGATGCCGCACCAGATGCCGCCGCATCAATAATATTAGCCGGACGCTCTTGAGCAGTAACCAAAGACATTGCATCAACAGTATCGTGTGTTTTTTCAGTTTCTGGCACCATCAGTTTTGCAAACAAAAGGCCACCCGGTGCTGCCATGAATGAAGCCGCGATCAGGTATTCCAATGGAACGCCCATGGATGCGTAGCCTGCCAATACAGAGCCTGCTACAGAAGCCAGACCACCACACATAACAGCAAACAGCTCAGATTGAGTCATGGTCGCGATATAAGGACGGACAACCAGAGGGGCTTCTGTCTGACCTACGAAAATATTCGCTGTTGCGGACAGAGACTCTGTACGTGATGTTCCCAACATTTTTTGCAAGCCGCCACCAAGAACTTTGATGATAAGCTGCATAACACCAATGTAATACAGAACGGCAATCAAAGAAGAGAAGAAAACAATGACCGGCAGAACACGCAGAGCAAAGATAAAGCCACCGCCGCCAAACAGTTCAAACATTTTGTCAGAAACCAATCCACCGAAGATGAAATCAGTTCCCTTCTGACCATATCCGATTACATTGGAAACACCTTTTGACATTCCACCCAGAATGTCTTTACCTGCTGGCACATAAAGTACAAATGCCCCAATAGCTACCTGAATAAGAAAGGCGCCGAGGACAGTGCGGATTTTAATAGCTCGGTAATTACTGGAGAAAAGTACTGCGATAAAAATCAGCACTACCATCCCTATCAGGCTCATAATGAGTTGCATTGGAAGAATCCCTGTTCACTAAATGAATTAAAAATATGTCAGTTATTTTGTAAGTTCCTACTGACACTGTGTGTGGAGGCGATTATACCTAGTAGTAAAAAAGAACAAGCAACTAACATCACAAATTAATACAGCAAAAAGTAATATAAAAACAGAAAATGAGACCTACGTCACATATAACCATGATATTTATCGGGGATTAGATAATTTTGCGGAAAAAAAGGGAGAAATAAGAAGATAATGCCAGTTTAATATTATTAATATTTATTTAAAACGGAAGACCATCTTTTGACTGACAAAAATGGCCTGATTTTTATTCAACAGAAACTAGCTTAATGCAAACAATGTCATGCTATTTTGATAAATTTGGTGGGAAATTTCATCTACAGATTCAGGACGCAATTCACACAATGCAGAAAAAATCTGAGCAACTCTTTCTGGTCGGTTTGGCTGCCCCTGAAACCCTGATAAGGGCATATCAGGGGCATCCGTTTCTAACACCAGGGATGATAGTGGTAATCGTGCAATCGTATCTCGTGTCTTTTTTGCTCTCTCATAAGTTATAGTTCCACCAACACCAATATAAAAACCCAAACGAATAAAAGCTTGTGCCTGAGACAAGCTCCCGGCAAAACCATGGATCACCCCGGTACGTGGCACACTGTGTTTCCGTAACATTGCTGCCAATTGATCGTGGCTTTTGCGGGAGTGAAGTATCACAGGCAATTCATACTTGTCGGCCAGCATGAGCTGCGCTGCTAAGAGGCTTTTTTGCTTCTCAAACTGAGGTTCCGGCATATACAGATCAAGCCCGATTTCACCTACCGCTACACAGTTAGCCTGTTTTTCCTTGAGTTTCTGTTCCAGTTCACCCAGATGCACGTCATGATGTTCATTGATATACAAGGGATGTAACCCAAACGCAGCATAAATTGAGTCATAGGTAGCGGCCAGATCGGCAACACGTTGAAAATTCAACTGACTGACTGTCGGGACAATGATTTTTTCTACCCCTGTTTGTCTGGCGCGCGCTAAACTTGCCGTTTCATCGTCAGCAAAAGGAGGAAAATCAAAATGGCAATGTGTATCGATAAACATCTACTTATCCATCATGGTAGTACCCGTCAGTGGAGTCGGGGTAATATCATTCACCTCTGTTACCTCAATCTCCGGGCTATTCATATTGTCCCAAAAACCATTGTGCCTGAAAGCATTACGGTTCATTCCATCATGATTTAAACCGTTGCGGCAAACACCATAACTTTTACGTTCTGCCAGCCCGAATTTACCTCCGATAAAAGTATGTCCGATGGTGGCCAGAAAATACCGCCCACAGCGCCGCCCCAGGTGATAATCCTTATCCAATGCACTGATCCGGCTTCCCAGTGCCATTGTGGCTAATGGTGCTGGTGGATAAATTTCGAATACCTGCACATCATCGGGGGGATTTTCAATAAATTGCTGTGTCCGATAGTAACTTTTAGCATGCAGCTTCAACATCTGAATCATCTTTTGTGAGCTACTGCTTTCCAACCAACGCTCTATTCGTTTAATCCACTGTTGCGTGTAATAGAGCTGTGAAGGCACTGTCCTGACCACCACAATGGTATCTGCACCACGGCGATAAGCCTCTTCTACTGGTATCGCATCACAAATGCCACCATCCTGATAAACAGTGCCATCAAGCGTCACGCCATTGCGATAAAAACCAGGAATAGCGCTGGAAGCCTTTATAATCTCCATCCAATTTTTTTCCTCAGGATGAAAATAGTTAGCTTCAAAATCATCTGCTCGACAGGCGCACATATAGAATTCACGTCCTGCATCAAAATGTCGCATCGCAATAGGGATATTCAAGGGTGATTTTTCAGAAACGATATCAATATACCAATCCAGATCGATTAGATGTCCACCCCGGACAAAGCGCAACGGATTAAAAAAGGTAGTATTAGTTGTGTAATTTTTAATTACCTTGCGGGCATATCCTTTCTGACCACAGATATACGCAGAAAGATTCTGAGCACCTGCGGAAGTACCAAGAAACAATTCGAATGGGTTGAAGTCAAGCCGGAGAAATTCATCCAACACACCAGCGGTAAAAATTCCCCGCTGCCCACCACCTTCACAGACAAGTGCAATTTTTCCCGGTTTGATCCGTGATGTATAAGCTAACGGCTCTATACTACCCAGCGTAATCGGAATATGTTTCCCCATAGCCCCCCCTAAAAAGTCAATGTCAGTTTCAAAATGTAATTTGAGTTATACCCTCCGCCTTTTGAGTTGTCTTTTTGTTGGCTGCAACGCCTCTTGACATCCATTGGGTATATGACTATCTATCAGTATATTGTTATGCAAACAAAGTGCTTATAAAACTTGCATTAGATAATGAAGATTAATTCACAAACAGGCAAGCCTTTGCTTACTTTCTGAATAGACAGCACATATTGTGCTTCTTGAAAAGTGACTCGCTTAATCAGGTTGGGTTTTATTTGGAGAATAGAAACAAAAAGAGTGGCTTATTATCTGCCACTCCATCAAAATACGCATTATTTTTTGATAGTTAACGTACTGTTTACGAACTTAACACCATCTACTTGATGAGCAACTTTGATCACCCGTTTAACCTGTTCTTCATTTTTGACAAAACCGGAAAGATAAACTACGCCTTTTTTCGTTTTCACTGAAATATCGTTACTATTAATCCCTTTATATTCCAGTAACTTCTCTTTTATTTTGACAGTAATTACACTATCATCAATCGAATTACCGACTTGTTTCAGTGAATTATCAATTTTTTCCTCTGCATTTTTGATTGAATTATCAATTTTCTGGCGCGTATTTTCTAATGCTTTATCTTCTAATATTTTCTTTTCTAAAGAATTACTTTCTGTAGTATTGCCTGAAGATGTTTCTGCGGCTGATACGCTGCCATTTATCAATACCAAGCCTAAAGCCGAACCTAAAATAACGGTCAGGAGTGAGTGTGTGAACGTTGATTTTTTCATCCTGCGACCTTCCCTTAACTAAGCCAATTTGTCAAAAGATGATATATCATCAAATTATGGGGAAGAAATGGGCTTTACAATAAATAACGTATATTTTCTTAAGCCAGAAATATGCTTTAAATAAAGCATAACCAATATATTTTGGAATGGAGTAACAAATTTAAAAGGGCCAACTATTTGTTAGCCCCGAAAAAATATTAGTGTTCCCGCGTCTTACGGAAAACAATATCAGGATAACGTTCACTGGTCAGATTTAAATTAACCATGGTTGGTGCAATGTAAGTCAGGTTATCGCCACCATCAAGTGCCAGATTTTGCTCATTCTTGCGTTTGAACTCTTCCAGTTTCTTGACATCATTACATTCTACCCAACGTGCAGTAGAAACGTTGACAGGTTCATACAACGCCTCAACGTTATATTCACTCTTCAAACGAGCAACAACGACATCAAACTGAAGGACACCCACTGCCCCAACGATCAGGTCGTTATTGGTTAGTGGGCGAAATACCTGTACTGCGCCTTCTTCTGATAACTGAACAAGACCTTTCAACAATTGTTTTTGTTTCAGTGGATCACGCAACCGAATACGACGGAACAATTCAGGGGCAAAGTTTGGAATGCCTGTAAATTTCAGCTCTTCACCTTGGGTAAAGGTATCACCAATCTGAATCGTGCCATGATTGTGCAGGCCAATAATATCTCCCGGATACGCATCTTCGACATGGGAACGATCTCCGGCCATAAAGGTCAGCGCATCTGAAATAACCACATCTTTTTTAGTACGCACCTGACGCAGTTTCATGCCTTTTTCGTATTTACCAGAAACAACACGCAAAAATGCCACACGATCACGATGTTTCGGGTCCATATTGGCCTGAATTTTGAAAACAAAACCCGTGAACTTTTCTTCTTTTGCAGTGACTTCACGAACATCAGTTTGACGAGGCATTGGCATCGGTGCCCATTTAACAAGGCCATCCAGCATGTGATCAACACCAAAATTACCGAGTGCAGTACCGAAAAATACCGGCGTTAATTCACCTTGTAAGAAGGCATCCAGATCGAATTCGTGTGATGCACCTTTGACCAGTTCCAACTCTTCACGTAACTGATTAGCCAAATCCTCACCAATTGCCGCATCCAGCTCAGGGTTATCCAGCCCTTTAATAGCCCGGACTTCCTGAATCGTATGCCCCTGGCCAGATTGATACAGATAAATTTCATCCTGATAGAGATGATAAACCCCTTTAAATGATTTACCACAGCCGATAGGCCATGTGATCGGGCTACAGGCGATATTCAACTCGTTTTCCACTTCATCCATCAATTCCATCGGATCGCGGATATCACGGTCGAGTTTATTCATGAATGTCAGGATCGGCGTATCACGCAGACGGGTGACTTCCATCAGTTTACGGGTACGATCTTCAACACCTTTTGCAGCGTCAATTACCATCAAACAGCAGTCAACCGCAGTCAAAGTACGGTAAGTATCTTCGGAGAAATCCTCATGCCCCGGAGTATCCAGTAAGTTAACCAGACAATCACTATAAGGGAACTGCATCACCGAGGTGGTAATGGAGATACCACGTTGCTTTTCCATCTCCATCCAGTCTGATTTAGCGTGCTGATTGGAACCCCGGCCTTTTACCGTACCCGCTTTCTGAATCGCCTGTCCGAACAGCAATACCTTTTCAGTAATAGTCGTTTTACCCGCATCGGGGTGAGAAATTATTGCAAAGGTTCTTCGCTTCGCGACTTCTTGCAAGAATGAGGAATTTGACATTAATTGAAATCTTCTAGTCTACGCGCGGATAGCTACCATGTGTGAAGCACAGAATGACGCTTCATCTTCGAATCCGGCATGTTAATCGTGATTGGTGCTTATTTTCGCTGAACTTGGCGTTATAAACAACTAATGATGCTCAAGATGGTATAAAACTCCGTTACTCTCCAAATAACGGCAACGCCATAATAATTGCGTCTTCTTTTCCTGTCGCGGTTGGGTAATAGTTTTTGCGAATGGAAACTTCGTTAAATCCCAAATCTTCATACAAACGAATCGCCGACCTGTTTGAACGCCGTACTTCAAGCCATAGTGTATTAATCTGTTTGTGAGGCAATACATCGACCAGGTATTTCAGCAATGTTTTTCCATGCCCCTGTGATTGATATTCAGGATGAATAGCGATATTAAAGAGTGTCGCTTCATCCAAAACACACTGCACTATTGCAAAACCAATCATCTGATCATTAAGCGTGATTTTGTAATTGAGATAACGTTCTCCCTGATTAGAGTAAAAAGTTTTTTCACTCCAGGGAAAAGCATGGCTGGCCTGTTCTATCTGAAATGCAACGGGAAGATCAACGGGAGTTAATAGAGAAATATTCTTCATAATGGTAAATTTGTTGCCAAAGAGCGCGTTTTGCATCCCCATCAAGGGATAAATCATTTAATGCAGGGCTTCTCAAAGAAATCCCTTGTATTGATAAGGTAATATCAACCCCCAACAGCCAGCATGGGCAGTGGATTGATTCCGAAAGTAACTCAACGTCTTTTGTCGTGATGCAATAAACTGATGAGGCATTAATCCCCATGGCTGTGAAAATATCAGCAAGTAATGAATGACTTAAGTCAATGTTATCATGGCTAATGATCAACAAACGGGTTGAGTCAGGGATGAGGACAGATAATTCACCTCGCAGGGTCGCAGGGCTACGCAAAACCCATTGGGTAATGCCCAATCGAGTAAGTGATCTGTCACGCTTTGTCATCGTGTTTTATTCCATCTGCCATAAAAAATAACAGGTAATATATACCTAATAGATTTCAAGTTGCAGCCAACAAAACGGCAACTTGAAAGATGAAAGGTATATTATCAGAGGGCTTATCTCTGCGCCAATCAACACGGCATCTCAGATTTGCCCACAGATAATGATTACTAAATAAAGATTTATAAGGAGCTAATCATAGATGTCAGTATTAACACCAGCCAGTGAAGTTATCCTGCGCCATCAAGAGCAATTCCGCTCCCATCATCTGCTTTTTGCTGGTGACCTTCAGGATACTCTGGCAACGGAAATTGAAGCTGCAAGTGTACGAGTACATACTAATCAATATCATCACTGGCAGTCGCTGATCCGCACACTGGGTGATAATGCCTCGTTTGGTCTTACGGCGGACAGCATCTTTGTCAAAGGATGTGATACGCTGATTTATTACTGGCCAAAAAGCAAGCATGAAGCACGTTTCCAACTCCGCAGTCTGTTTTCCATCCTGCCTGTCGGAACCGATGTTTTTATTGTCGGCGAAAATCGCAGTGGTGTCCGTAGCGCTGATAAGCTGATGGAAGGTATTGCCACTTTCCATAAAATAGACAGTGCCCGCCGTTGTAGCCTTTTTTACGGTCAACTGGAGCAACAGGTTCAGTTTGATCAGAACAATTGGTGGAACAGCTATCAAGTCGGCGATGTCACCGTCAATACATTGCCCGGCGTATTCAGTCAGGATAATCTGGATGTTGGCAGCCGTCTTCTGCTCTCTACGTTTGATACACCGATTTCTGGCAGCCTGCTGGATATCGCTTGTGGTTCTGGTGTCTTAGCAACGGTATTGGGTAAAAATAACCCCGGCTTGTCACTGACACTCAGCGATGTCAATGCAGCCGCTATCACATCCAGTAAAGCGACATTGAAAGCAAATAAACTGGAAGGGAACGTCATTACCAGTAATGTTTACTCCGCTATCGAAGAAAAATTCGACTGGATCATTTCCAATCCGCCATTCCATGACGGCCTGAAGACAAGTCTGTCAGCGGCTGAAGATATGATCCGCATGGCACCCAACCATCTGAAATATGGTGGTAAACTCCGGATCGTAGCAAATGCTTTTTTACCTTACCCGGCGCTGCTGGATAGCGTTTTTGGTCGACACGAAGTGATTGCTCAGACAGGTAAATTCAAAATTTATCAAGCTACCAAGAAGTAACAAATCAAACAACTATTGCCCTTTCCAAATGGATGGGCAATACCAGCATGTTGTTTTTTGCATCAATTATGCTTTCTTCCGATAAATAATGATTGACGTCAGCCGTAAAATCTCTAGAATGCGCCTCCATGCTATCTGTTTAAGTGGTTGTCTGTTTAAATAGTATCTGAATTTGCGAGGGTGGCGGAATTGGTAGACGCGCTAGCTTCAGGTGTTAGTGTCCTTACGGACGTGGGGGTTCAAGTCCCCCCCTTCGCACCAAATCAGATAGTTATCGGTTAAACGAATCAACTAGATAAATCAGTTAAACAAATCAGATAAATAGCAGTACCTGCGAGGGTGGCGGAATTGG
>NZ_CAWMEB010000078.1:0-2848 GCF_963866145.1 Xenorhabdus sp. NBAII XenSa04 | reverse complement strand
CTCATTAGTGTGGGGCACTTATGCCGCAATAGCTTCAGCTTCTGTCAAATAGCGCTCCATTTCTTCACCTAACTTTATTCCCGGATACCAATACTCAAATCGGGCTTTTAAATCATTATTAAGTACCGCTGTGCGTGTCTGGAGTAAATAATGTGCGCCTTGTTGGCTCCATTGCATTTGCTGCTTTTTCACCATACGTTTAGCGATAACTTCATTGATTGCCGATTCAACAAATGACGAGGAGATCGGTTCACCATATCGGTACATTTCACCATAATTCGGGATCATCATGCTGTTATTTTCAATATAGGTATACATTTCATCAAGATGTTTTAACAGCGATTTATGGTTTTCATAATGCAATGTATCGTCATCGCATATCAAGGCACAATGATCCAAATATTCTAATGCCTTATTGACATTCCCATGCCAGATATACCATTTTGTGCTGGTTAAAACGTCTAATAATTCTGCACCGAGTTCGGGGGCGTTTTTTGATACCCCTTTGGCATATTGTTTTAAGACGGTCAGGCGCATTGTGATATGAAACCAGTCGAGCACGTGCTAGGATTCAGGGTACAAATTAAATTGCAGATCCCTGAGGTTATCAGCGCCATCTGATAAGAAAGTAATTTGTTGATTAGCCTGCATTCCCTGTGAAGATAACTGGGCAATGAGTTTTCTTCGGGGATGATTTTCCAGACACTGCACAAAACCAAAACGTTTGGTCGGAACATTAGTTGCGAATGATTTTCCGGCGATGACTTCGAAATGATGTTTTCTGTCGTCCCTGTTTCTGACGTCCCCCCCATCAATACCCACCGCCATCGGTTTTCCCGGTTTGGGTAATTTTTCCCATTCTCTGGGATCGCCGGGGAGAAAATCAGGCAACCCATCTAATTCGGCCTCTTGTCTTTTAGCGGTCTGGCAGAGGTGGTTTCTGACTGTGGCGGCATTACAGCGTTCACCCACCGGCAGAATATCTTTGAGAAGATTGGCGGTCAATCCATAAGACATCAATGAAGCCCACCGGGTTTCTATATACCTGAGTTCCGGGTGAGTATGCGTATCACACCAGTGATTGAGCAAGCTAACGGTGTGGGTTGAATGTTTTTCACAAGCACACCGGTAAACCCGAAATCCCTCCACGGGAATAATGCCAAACAAGGTTCGATACTGGATTGTCTGTTTACCTTTTATTCGCCGGTTTCGCTGACAGCAAGGACAAGTGCGATGTTCATCCAAATATTCCGCCGCCTGTTTCTGGATCACTGATTGCTGGATAGCGTTCAAAAGTAATTTAGATTCAGACAGGGAAAGTCCAATGTCATTGGGGGCGTCGGACTGTTTTTCTATCGTGAATAACTTCTCAGTATGGCGATGCCCCGATTTATCGACCATCGCGATTTGGATTGTGAATTGCATGATGCTGTCCTCCCGGGGTTGTGGCTACTGTATTCCCCCGTTTTTTAGCTGGTGACGCAATTTATAATACGTAGAAACACCTAATCCTACGTTATCGCAGGCCAGCTTTAACTTGATACCTTTTGCTCTTAACGCGTCTATTTGAGGTAATTTACTGATATCCGCAGGCGGCCTGCCCGTTCGTTCCCCGCGCTGTTTTTTTGCTGCGATCCCTTCGTTTTGCCTCTCCCGAATGAGTGCCCGTTCAAACTGACTGAAGGCCGACATCATATGCAGTTGCAGCTCTTGCATGGGCGTGCTCTCGTGAGCACTAAACGTAAGCTGCTCTTTCAGGAATATCAGTGTAATACCTTGCTGACGTAAACGCAGGGTCAGGCTACACATATCCATCATATTGCGGCATAACCGATCGATGGAGTGAACAACAATCGTGTCACCGGTTCTGACCTGTTGAAGCATATCCTGGAGCTGTGGCCGGTTGATGTTTTTCGCACTGGCCTGTTCGATATAGATTTTGTCAATTTTAATACCGGATGCAGACAGCGCCTCTTTCTGGCGATCAACGTGCTGGTCAACCGAACTCACCCGGATATAGGCATAGTGCATACTACCCTCAAAAGTATTTAAACCTGATAAAGATTTGTAGAATACTCTATAAAATTGCCTTTTTCGAGGTTTATAGAGAGCTATGACCTTGTTTTTAGCACGACTGAAAAGGTATACCTTTATGGATACCGCTCACCCTATCCGCTACAGCCCTATCACGATGGGTTCAAGTTCTGGTGAATCAAGATTGAGCCGACTTAATTGGCGATTAATCTTTCTGCGGTTGAATCTGACGGCATCAAGTGCCTCAACCAATGGACGGATCTCTCCGATCGTTGTTGTTTCATCAGCGTGAATAATCGCGTTGAACAGTGCCAATGTTTTATCGGCTTCATCGGCTAACGTCGCCCCGAGCATTCGGTTTCCGGCCAGACAAAAGGGAGACATTAGATTAGAATTTTCGAGAATAGTTTCAATACGGATATCGTGAAGCCAGTGCTCAAAAAAATTGTATTCATAAGTAAAGCGATCACCGGCATCAAATTCAAAGTCATCCAGCGCGATTTTGTCAGGGTTATCAGAAAATGCAATCCCGCCGGAGTACGAAATGCCGTAATTTTTACCATAAATACGGAATTGATGCAGGTAATCATCCTGCCATCCTTGCGCGATCTGAATGATATAGTGAAAAGCCGCTAAAGAAGTCCTGCCTGACAGCCTGAATCGACGCCAGATCATAGGACTGATTCCCCGAAGGGCAATTTTCACGATATAATTTTTCATGGTGAGGTGTCTGATAAAATGATGTTCCTTTGCTCATTCTATCGTCTATTTAACACAGTGCCCCAAGGTAATGAGATGGTTCCCCTCACCCTAA
>NZ_CAWMEB010000077.1:0-2455 GCF_963866145.1 Xenorhabdus sp. NBAII XenSa04 | reverse complement strand
GACTGCGATCCAGATACAAGATTACGGGGGTATCAACTGGCATCGGCGCATAGTGTTGCTGTTGATAATGTTGGCGGATAACAAAGGCCAACCGGTTTGCCCGTTCATTGAGTTGACGGTAGGTCAAACTCTCCCCTTCGAATACCAACGCAATATTATCCGGTGTGGCTACAACCTGTGCCTCAAACTGCTGCTGGAGTGTGTCATCTTGCGGGTACGGAACATCTGTCTGGTTCCAGCTATAGAGCAAGGTATGATGTTCCTGCTCTGACACCACATCAATCTCTGCCAGCGTTTGCTTCTGATCCATCACAAAAGCAATCAGGACACGCTGATAGAGATCTGCCATCCGGGATATCGTTGACTCATCAAACAAACTGATAGCGTAATTGATACCACCAGCGATACCGTCTTTGCCGTCGGACATAAACAGACTCAGATCAAACTTGGCGGGGCTGTATAGCGTGTCATCCAGATCCACGGGACTGAATGGCAGACCCAACGCTACCTGTTGCCCTTCACCAAAATTATGCAATCCAAACATAATCTGGAAAATCGGGTGACGAGTCGTATCACGTTCAACTTTCAGTGCATCAATCAACTGTTCAAACGGCATATCCTGATGGGATTTGGCCTGAGCAATAACAGTGTGTGTCTGTTTTATCAGATGTGCCACACTGTTGCTCTGCTCAAGTTGCACCCGTAATACTAATGAGTTTACGAACATACCAATGAGCGGCTGAGTCTGAACATGATGGCGGTTATCCGTCGGGGTTCCCAGTACGATGTCATTCTGCCCGGACAATTTCGCCAGCATGAAATAAAAACCACTGAGTAATACGGTAAACAGCGTCGTTTCCTGCTGTTTTGCCAGCGCCCTCAGTTGATCAGAAAGTTCGCTTTCCAACACAAAATGGAAATCCCGCCCCTGATAATCGATTTGTGCCGGTCGGGATCGGTCGGTTGGCAGTGACAAAGGTTCATAACCCGCCAAAGCCTGCTGCCAGTATGCTAACTGACGTTCACGGACTTCACCCTGCAAGTATTCGCGTTGCCACTTGGCATAGTCGCCATAGTTGATATCAAGCGGCAGCAGTTGGCTGTCACAATGCGTTGACAACGTCTGATAAATTTTCGCCAGTTCATCCATAAAGATATCGACAGACCAGCCATCAATAGCAATATGGTGCCATATCATCAGTAGATAATGTTGTTCCGCTACTTGATAGTGACGCAGACGCAAGCTTGGCTCAGATGCCAGATCAAACGGAATAGCAAGCTCGGCACGTACCGTTTGTAAAAGTAAATTAGTTTCCTCACAAAATTGTGACCTGAGCATAATATGCTCATCCAGCACTTGCTGATAAGCCAACCCTTGCTCATCTCTACGGTAGACGGTTTTCATCACCGGATGGCGATCTGCAACCTGATTAATTGCCGTTTCCAGCAGAGACAAATCAGCACCTTCATCCAGCAACACCAGATAAGGGACATGATAAGCATGAGAACCCTGTTCAAATTGTTCAATAAACAGCAACCGTTCCTGAGCAAATGACAAAGGATAATGAGTCAATTCGACATGTGGGATCACAGTGTAACTTTGCTGCCCTATCATGTGAGCAGACAACTGAGCAACCGTTTTCAACTCAAACAACTGTATCAACGGGAGATCCATTGACAAGGTATGACGAATAGCGGCTGCCAGCTTGATGGCCATAATTGAATTACCACCAATGCGGAAGAAATTGTCCTCAATGCCAACCCGTTCCACCCCTAAGACCTTGCGCCAGATAGCACAAAGTTGGGTTTCCAGTTCTGTACGTGGCGCAATATATCCCCCCTTGTCTTCCCAAGTTGGTTCCGGTAATGCCCGACGATCCAACTTACCATTCAGCGTCAGAGGCACGGACTCAATGCGGGTAAAACTGGCGGGGATCATATATTCAGGCAAGCGTACTGATATATGTTCAATCAGGCTCTGATCCTCTACACTCCCGTCAGCAATCAGATAAGCTGCCAGGATTTTGTGACCTTCCTGCTCCCGATCAATCACTACCGCCTGTTTTACCTGTGGATGGGTCGCCAGTGCGCTTTCAATTTCCCCTAATTCAATGCGGTAGCCCCGGATCTTGACCTGAAAATCATTGCGCCCCAGATAGTCCAGCTTGCCATCCGGCCGCCAGCGCACCAGATCCCCGGTTTTATACAGACGGGTGTAACCCTTAGCCTTGTCTTCAATGGTAGCAAATGGATTTGCCACAAACCGCTCAGCCGTCAGCTCAGGCTGGTTTAAATACCCTCTCGTTACACCAATACCACCGATATACAGTTCCCCCGGTGCACCCATCGGGGACAGATTGCCCTGTTCATCCAGCACATACAGACGGGTATTATCAATTCCCCGGCCAATGGACAAATCATCACCCTGCAATAAATTCTGGCTGGCACACACAGT
>NZ_CAWMEB010000076.1:0-2958 GCF_963866145.1 Xenorhabdus sp. NBAII XenSa04 | reverse complement strand
GGTTTAATTGAGCGCTTACGAAACAGTAATCTTCATTTACACTCACACAACGGAATTCTATCATGAAAGCCCGCCTGCAAGTTGAATGGTATAATATAATGTTATCAAGACGTTTTATCATTGAAACGATTAATAGACATTTCTTAAATAGAACACTCACCCCACTGAAGTATATACGGAATTTTGTTGATTGTTTTATTACTTACTACCTAAAATGGAAGAAGCCATCACTGAAAGTGTTTTACTCAGAAGACGATTTTCCAATGACGGCTTGAACGTAATTCTAGTTGATTATTATTAATTCAAAATGATAAAAAATCCACTTCTGATAACAAGGATTGTGTTTTATATAACACTACAATCCCACCAAATTAAGCGGGATTTTTAGGCCGCAGAAGGGATCCAATATGGGTGAGCAGGGGAGACATAAGTCGTTATATTAACTCCATTACCATTATCCAAATAGGTAATCAACCATAGTTGTGCTCCAAGCCATACACTGAAACCAACAAGTGCAACCGCAGCCACAGCCGCTGTCGTAACTGCTGAAAATAAGGTTGCAAGATAGATAGCAAGGGAAGTACAGGCTTTGGGTATATTCATCACCTGACCTAGTTGATTAACCACTTTATGTGGTAAGTATATATTATATTCAGGAATAATTGATAACGCTGTATCAACAGTAACTTTTGCACCTGTGAAATCAATTGGAAGTATATTTTTTTCAATCATATCAACATTAGGTAATTTAGTCATAGTTGGAAATCTTATAATTTTAAACAGAGTGAAATAAAATGGATATAATGTACTTTCTAAGACTATTAAAGTCGTCACGTTGACGTTAAAATAGACTTGAACCGAGAATATCCATTGTATGAATAACAACTCCATGATTGGCATCCAAAATATGTACCTATCTATCGTGATTTTATAGTAGCAATATTGGTGTTGGATATTCAATCATTATTTGATTTTTCTTCATCGCGGAGAGCGTGATGCTCACCATTAATATTCATATAATTAATAGTTTTTGTCATGGTTGTTTTTTTACCATGTTATAAACATACATGATAAAGTTAAATAATTATAACAAGTTAAAATAAAGTATGCTTTAGTTAAATAATATTATGATGTATTTTTTATTATAGGTGATGCATTTTTGATATAGTGTTTCGTATAAAAAAATATATTATTTAAATAAAGCAATACAATTAAAATTTGTAATTGTATTGCTTTATTATTAATTATTGTAATTAACAAAATACAGTCATTGGTAATTAAATCTATATATGTCTAAATCATATAAACAGGATTTTAATTTTATTTATGTAGGATTGATAACATTAAAGATAAGCTGGTGATAATATTAATCATGAGGAGTTAACTGTAGTGAATAAACAAAATGACAATTCAGATAAGTCAAACGATATTATTAATTATGTTAAGTGTAATGATTTTGAGAAAGCTTCTGAAATATTATCTTCGTTAGAATTAGATGGGGCTGGTAATATTCATGATATTATTGGTTGTTTAATAAATTGTGGAGGTGGTGAAGTTATTGATTTTTCAATTTATTTACATTCAACAGGAAAGAAATTTTTTGTTAGTAAATATTTTCCTTCCATTTTTAGTCATTTTATTTCAGATAAAGAAGTAATTATAAAAAATAAATATTATGCTTCACATCAATTGAAAGTCGGTATAGGTACTGACTCCGATGGTGATCATTCGGTATATGGTTCAGATCCTGACTCTCAGAATAGTCTGTATTATCCTGATAGGTTTGTATGGGTTATAAAAATAGAGCATAATAGAGATGGAAGAAATTATGTTAGGATTGAGAATAAATATTATACTTCATTACAATTGAAAGTCGGTATAGGTACTGACTCCGATGGTGATCATTGGGTATATGGTTCATATCCTCACTCTCAGAATAGTCTGTATTATCCTGATAGGTTTTTATGGAGCCTAAAAATTGACAGAATGGATGATAAAGGAAATATTTATTTTAGGATTGAGAACAAATATTATCCTTCACATCAATTGAAAGCCGCTATAGGTACTGACTCCGATGGTGATCATTTGGTATATAGTTCAGATCCTGACACTCAGAATAGTCAGTATTATCCTGATAGATTTTTATGGATTATAGGATGACAGAGATGCTGAAAACAGGGGGAAGCAAGACGGGATCCAAAATTTTTTCGTGAATATAGGGGTGAGTTTGGAGATCGGAAATTTTTGCATGTTAAGCTCATTTTTTTAACCAGTATAGGTACGTAAGGGACTGATTTGACATCAGTGGCTATCGCTTTTAAGTTATCTCTCTTTCGGTATCGCATTTAAGTTATCCGATTAGACAAGATCCTCTGAAAACGCCGTATAGCGCGAGAGTATACCCTTATGCGATAGCAAACGATGTTCGAAAAACAACCTTAACGTACAATAATTTTCGATATCCAAACTGACCCCTATTAGGGGAGAGCGTAAAAAAATGTGGGGCATGGATTCGATGAAAGCTGGATAAAATAGTTTAACCACTCAGGTTACGGGGAATTGTGACGATTGAGTGGTTCTCACCGCTATCTGATAAGCACGCTTAATTGCTTAATTTATAGTGAGTTAAAAAAGTGCCCCACACTAATGAGATGGCCGCCCTCACCCTGTTAGCGATATATTGACAGAGTGTGATTTATTTTTTATTTAAGAGGCCACCATCATGAACACTATCGCATTGATTGGCATCGATCTTGGCAAGCATTCCTTTCATATCCATTGTCAGGATCAATCAGGAAAAACGTTACTGCGTAAAAAATTCACCCGAACTAAATTGATGGAATTCTTAGCTGGCTGCTCTCCGGCAATAGTGGTGATGGAAGCCTGTGCGGGCGCGCATTTCATGGCAAGACGGATCGCTGATTTGGGGCATGAGGCCAGGCTGATTTCACCGCAGTT
>NZ_CAWMEB010000075.1:0-4685 GCF_963866145.1 Xenorhabdus sp. NBAII XenSa04 | reverse complement strand
CTGAAGTGAGTGACCACCCAGTGTAAAGAAATTGTCATAGATCCCGACTTGACTGACATTCAATAAACTCTTCCATAACTGACTGAGCTTAATTTCTATTTCATTTCTTGGTGCCACATAGTTTTGTCGGCGTAAATCATCTTCATTTGGGATAGGTAGCGCTTTTTTATCGACTTTATTATTTAAAGTGAGTGGCATTCGTTCCAGAGGAATATAAAGACCAGGAACCATATATTCTGGTAGTTGCTGCTTCAGTGCAGATTCGAGTAATTCTGAAAGTTCACCGCTAATAGCCGAAATTTGCGGATAGTTAGCCAAATGGTTTTGATTGTAGCTGGTACGTGCCTGTACTGGGGGCAATACTGCGCGGCTGAAAATCACATCCAGTAAATCAGGTTGCTGTTGTGACCATGTTACGCCACACTGATAACCACACTGTTCAGCATATTGCAGTAAGGATTCGAATTCCTGAACCTGTTTTAATGCCTGTGGGGAGAAACTGCCGGCATTTTCTGGTGGTGTTACCATCTGATTGGCTGACCAGTGACGTAACCCTTCTGCTAAAGCAAGATCATCTTTAACTTTGGCATTAGAAATGCCCGAAACACCAAATGTATCCTCTGTGCCCTTTTGTAACAAATTACGCAGACTTTCAAAAGAGTCGAAATTGTGCCAACTTAGCGGTATTTCATGACAAGATTCAGTATTTTCGTCTCTTTTATGTAGTATGACATCATAACGATAACGCAGCATTTCATTATCACCGATGCCACGTTTAACCAGAATGTCAACCCGGCCTATTTCAGGGTAACGCGTCGGTAATTGAGCAAAATAAGTTGGGCTGAGTAAAAATTCGGGTTCCTGTTGTAAACGGCGCTGAATACGATTCGCCAGCACTCCGACCTGAATACGCTGCCCGTTAAGATGACTTTGCTCTATTGCTGTAGCATGAGCAGTTAGTAGATCTAAATTGCGAATATCACCCAACAGAATTTTTCCGCCTGCGGTCACAGCAGGCATGAGTTGTTCAAGCACTTTCTCCAGATACTGAACATTGGGGAAATATTGGACAACAGAGTTAATTACGACAGTATCAAATTCGCCAACATGTAATGTGCCTAAGTTGAGCGCATCTCCTCTTCTTAATTGCACATGTGACCAGCCACGTTGTTGCAGAATATGTTGGTGCCGGTTCAGAACCTCAGCCGAAATATCAGTCGCCACCACTGACTCACACTGTTCAGCATAGCGATACAACAATAATCCGCTACCACAACCAATTTCCAGTAAACGGTGAGGATGCAGGGCATTAATCCGGTGCATGATCCCCGCTAACCACTCTTCCATCTGTTCAAGAGTAATCGGCTGTTTAGTGTAACTGTTCATCCAGCCACTGAAATCACTGTCAGATTCGACTGAATCACGGATACTGTCTTGCCGGGTATTATTCGTTATCGGTTGACGGTACTGCTCATCAAAAATTTCTGTCCAGTTCTCAACGCTTCCCGCGTTAAATTCAGTGGCTTTTTCACCTAACCATCCCGGACTTGGGCAGACATACGCGATGAGCTTTTTATCTTCATCTTGACCATAAGCGATAACAACAGCACTACTTAAAGCCTCGTGCCCGGACAAAACTGTTTCGATTTCACCCAATTCTATGCGGTGACTACGGATCTTAACCTGAGAGTCAACGCGGCCGATAAATTCCAACTGACCATCAGGTGTCCAGCGCACTAAATCGCCAGTTCGATACAGCCTGTTTTCCCGGCTATCCGTTGCGTGTGAACTGAATGGATCGCGAATAAAGTGTCTTGCCGTGATTTCCGGTGAGTTTCGGTAACCGCGTGCTAACTGAACACCACCGATATACAGTTCCCCGACAACGCCCATCGGAGCCAAGTTACCTTCTGGATCAAGAATACGCATCACAACGTTAGGCAAAGGTTTTCCAATTGTGATCTTCTCGTCAGTTAATAAAGCCGTGGTAACAATGGATGTACATTCTGTCGGGCCATATACATTAAACAGTTTTCTATTCTGTGACCAACGAACAGCGATCTGTGGTGGTACGGTTTCACCCGCTAAAAGCAACGTTGAGACAGAATGCCATTTGTTAAAATTCAGATGAGGAAGCAGTGCTGGGGGTAGTACAGCATGGGTTATCTGATGTTTTTCAACGATTTCATCCAACAATTCAGGGGAACGCTGTTGTGTTTCTGAAATTAAATACAGTGTTGCACCATAGGCTAATGTCATGGACATCTCTAAGATCATGGCGTCAAAACTCCAGGAGGCAAACTGCAATCCCCGGCTATATGAATCAACACCAAATAATCCTGCTTGCGAAAATGCCAGATTAACCCACCCTTTATGTTCCAGCATCACCCCTTTCGGTTTGCCAGTAGAGCCGGAAGTATAAATCACATAAGCCAGATGATTTTCCGTTAGCGGGAATGGACGCTCAGTAATATTACTTGTGGGCATGTATTGCAGTTGTGACTGTATAACCGCCGTATCCAAACAGATGACTTTCTGCTGGCTGATTGGGAGTTTTTCAACAAGGTGAGTTTCGGTCAGGATAAACCCCACTTCACTGTGGTCCAACATATATTGGAGACGGGCTTTCGGATAACTGGGATCTAACGGTAAATAAGCCCCGCCTGCTTTAAGAATACCCAACAACGCCACAACAGCCTGTAATGATCGTGGTATACAAAGTGCAATCAATGTATCCGGTTTGATCCCCTGCTCAAGCAGATAATGCGCTAATTGGTTGGCTTGTTGATTTAATGACTGATAGTTCAATGACTGACAATTCAGGGAATCATCCCCAAAGATCAGGGCATTTTTTTCAGAGTGTTGTAAGACCTGATCTTCGAAAAGTTCATGGAAACATTTCCCGGTCTGGTAAGAAACTTGTGGCCCACTCCATTCATGCAGTAAGGTGTTCCGCTCAACATCTGCTAATAATGGAATGTCATGGACGGATGGCTCGCTAGTGCCAACATGATGTTTCATCACATCAACAATGTTGGTCAGCAAAACTTCGTAATTGGCGATTAATCTGTTAATAGTAGCACTTCTGAACAGGCTGGTATCCGAGATCCACCCAATAGATAACTCACCTTCGTCTTCTTCGTATATATGGACTTCCAAATCAAATCGGGTCGTCAGAAGTGAACGTTCTTTAGATGTAACAACACTATCCTGCTCCAGAATTGTATCCCGTTGATTATTCTGTACTGCAAACATGATCTGGAAAATAGGATTATAATTTAAATTCCGTTCTGGACTGATTTTCTCTACCAACATCTCAAAAGGCAGGTCTTGATGTGCATAAGCATCGAGAATGGTACGACTGTTTTGTTTTAATAATTCACTAAAAGTAGGCTGGCCGGATAAGTCAGTTCTAATCACCAGTGAATTGACGAAAAATCCAATCAAAGCCTCAGTGTCACGATGTCTTCGCCCTGCAAGGGGCATTCCAACCAGAATATCTTTTTCGCTACTGTAACGGCTCAACAACACAGCAAAAGCTGTTTCCAGAAACATAAATAACGTCACTTTATGTTTGGCACACAGTGCGCGTATTTCTTGGGTCAGAGTCTTCGGAATACGTTGTGGATGGACATCCCCTTCAAAATTCTGTTTTTCTGGACGTGGATTATCCAGTGGAAAACGGTGAAGTGGTGAAATACCTGATAACTGGTTCTGCCAATAATCCAGTTGTTTTTCCAGAATATCACCTTGTAACCAATCCCGTTGCCATTGGGCATAATCGGTATATTGAACTTTTAATGGTGACAGAGGATCATCCTCGCCCTGGCAATAGGCACGGTATAATGTGAGCAGTTCACTGATGAATATTGCCAGCGACCAGCCATCACAGGCGATATGATGGATCGTATAGAGAATGAAATAATCATCCTCTGCTAATTTTAGCAACCGAATACGCAGCATCAGGTCAGTACTGAGGTTAACGACTTGTTTCCACTCTTGTTCACCAAGTTGTTTAACCTGTTGCTCCTTCTCAGATTCTGGCAACGAAGACAAATCATGTATTGTAATTGGTAAATCATAAGAAGTAGCAATAACCTGCCGGGGTTCATTATCAATCATTTTGAAATAAGTACGCAGTGATTCATGGCGTTCAAGCAATGTTGCTATAGCAGTCTCAAAGGCGTTGAAATTGAGCGGCTCTCTCAACCTGAAATCACCTGTGCAGTTATATTGAGGGCTGCCTTCGGTTAGTTGATCAATCAGCCATAAACGCTGTTGGGCAAATGACAGTGGATAATGCTCTGCACGTTTATAACGTGGAATATCCTGTAGCCGATGTATATTCACGTCTTCTTCTGATTCAAGATGTATCAGAAAATCAATTAACTCTTGTTTATGTTGTTTCCATTCATTAAACAGTTCCGGTGGAATACTGTCGCGGCTAGTTTCATATTTCAGTTTGTTATCAATAACAAACAGAGTAATCCCTTGATTTAAAGCCTCACTGATGATCTGCGCTGCATCTTTCATATATCACCTTCCAATAGTTCTTGTGTTGTTTCTTGCTCAGCCTGAAAATGTTTTCTTTTTTCTTTGATAAAATGAATAGCGACAACTTGCGATAATTGCTCAAGTGTCGGATGTTCAAAAACACTTCTCAAAGGCACCTCTACTTTTAAGTC
>NZ_CAWMEB010000074.1:0-772 GCF_963866145.1 Xenorhabdus sp. NBAII XenSa04 | reverse complement strand
GGTCACGTATTCAATCCGTTGATTTGTGTTAAACATAGTATTCACGTTCAATGAAAGTCCCGATGACTTTATCATGCATTTTCGGTGACTTAGAATAACCCAACGTTTTACGATTGAGTCGCTTAAGTCGGTTGCGCAACGTCAAATTCTCCCGCTCAATACGTTGAGTGAAGGTTTTTCCGACAACATGCTGGTTTTTGGGTAATAAACTGTAAGCTTTGAAATTATCTGTACACCAGAAGACAACATTAAACGAAGCCAGTTTTTTGAGGAGTTTCTTGAGTGTTTTTTTGCTTCTTGCTCCGAATGTATGGGCAATGATACGTTTTAATCGAGCTTCCCAAGCATACCATAACCAACGTTGGCACTTTTTATTCCCGACAAATGACCACACCTCATCAACTTCACAACGTTGACATTATCCAGTGGAAGCGTTGTTACGCATCGTGGTTGGAGTTTTTTAAAGTGCGAACAACAGCATTGATACTGATATGTAATGCACGGGCCGTATCACGGATACCCGCATTATTCATGGCAAGGTCAACAACTTGTTCTTTTATACCCGCTTGGCACGCGCGATAGGCGTAATCCAGTTGGAAGGTTCGCTGGCAGGAAAAACAGCGATAGCGTTGGTGTCCTGCCTCACCTTTGCCATGCTTTTTGACGTATTCAGTTTGCTGACAAAATCGACATTTTACTTCAACAGTCGCCATGTGACTTCTCCGAAAAAATGACGATTATACACAACCATCAACAGGTTGAATACGTGACC
>NZ_CAWMEB010000073.1:0-10603 GCF_963866145.1 Xenorhabdus sp. NBAII XenSa04 | reverse complement strand
GTGGGCAGATGTACCGCAATCTTGCTCTCCCTTTCAGGCTACGGGAGGTTTTTTGCCATTACAGCTATGTGACCATCTATGATGGTCAGGAAGTTCGTTCAGGCTAACTGATTTATTAAATATTCTCAACCAATATTTACGCTACCACCACCGATAACCACACCACCACAATCAACTGTATCACCCGTTCTGGCAGCTGGTTTTCCCTCAATAAAAACAGAATTTGAGCCACTTGCTATCGCCCGAGAGTGGGATGAATGTGATTGTAGAGCATCTCCTTGCCGGGCGAGATAAGCACCATCCACTTTGACGCTGTTAGCACCAGTAATGACTGGCGTTGCCGGACAATCACCATGTTCTGTACCGATATCACCGATTTTGACTGCATTTCCCATACTATTTTTCTCCATGATTGTAAGGAAATGGAAATATATTTATTACAGTAATTATCTAGGGAGGTAACACTTGGTTAAATATTACTAATAAATTTATTAGCTCTATACCAGCCGGGAGTTCCATCATCAACAAGGTTCGATAAAATTGATTTATCAAAGTTATCAATATCAAAATTATCTTCTCTGACCACTTTATTAAGAATTCCCTCTATAGACCCTGTATCAGTAATTTTTTCGGAAAGCAGGTAATCATAGAAAAAAGCTAAAAATGATAATGAGTTATTAATGCTGATACTTTTTCTTAGTTCTGCTAATTTAGATAGCAAAATAGAATCAATTTTTTGTAAATACTTTTCTTTTTGCTTTATTTCTATCAGTTCATACTGTTCTTCGTTAATTCTGAAAATTTTATATCTTCCCTTGGCGTTATCAGGATATTTTTCTCTAATTTTCAGGAAATTATCTTCTTTATGTTCATCTTGATAATCTGTTGCAACTTTTTGGATCGGTCCTAAAAAGCAATGTATTTCCCAGTCACTGAGGACACTAAGAAAATCCCAGATATTACGCGGGTCGTAAAAACGGAAAAACACAGGTTTATCCTGCTGAGGAAGTAATACTTGCAGGTATTTACGTAAATGTTGTCGAACGGTTTTCATGTTTGCTTCACTGTGAACGAAGATCCCCCACGGGGTTCTACGGCACTCCAGCCAAATTTTAACTTTTTCATCAACTTGAACCAGATAAGGCGCAATTTTAACTAATTCTGGCTGGAGTGGTTCACCATAGAGGCAGGTGGAGGGCGGATCATAATGTTCGAGCATCAAAAATAGGTCAGGCTCTGCTGCGCCATCAATAATAGCATAAAGGGTGTCCTGATTCATTCCTGATTCTCCTTATCTTTCATTGGACAATGGGCGACGAACATTGAACCTTCACTTGCTGCTGCAAGTAAAATGGCGGGATTAGCGGGCGCCAGTAAATCACCGGGACTACCACCGGAATTCAGATTAATAGCTGGGCCTTTGATATCAATACCACCTGCATGAAGCACAACAAAACTCCCGCCAACACGTAGAGTAAGTTTGCTCCCACTTTGTAGTGTCAGATCCCCTTGCGCATCAATACTGACAATACCTTGAATCTTTTCTGCCAGATCGCCTTTAATTTGCAACGAGCGGTCACCGTCAATTTGCTCAAGGTAGTTTCCTGTAGTTTTATGATCTTGTTGACCTTCGACTGTGATTTTACGATTGTTGGCGATAACTAATTCATCGTCATGCCCGATGCTGGTTGTACGGTCATAGTTAATGCGTTCGTCGCGTGAATTGAGTACTTTAATAGCGAGATTTTTTTGCGCATGAATAAAGACCTCTTCACGATCTTTCTCATCCTCAAAACGCAGTTCGTTAAACCCTTGGCCTTTATGGGTTTTGGAGCGGATTGACATTTGCGTTTTTGCCATTGGCAGGCGGTTTGGTGGAATATTATTGGCATGATATGCCCGCCCGACAATAATTGGCTGGTCAGGATCGCCGTGAATAAAATCCACTAACACTTCATGACCAATGCGAGGAATGGCAATCACTCCCATTAGTTGACCCGCCCATGCCTGACTGACACGGACCCAACAGGAGCTCTGATCGTTAAATTGGCCATACCTATCCCAGTCAAATTGAACGCGAACGCGCCCGTGCTCATCACAAAAAATTTCTTCACCTTCTGGCCCAACGACTGTCGCAATATGCGGACCTTCCATTTTTGGTTTTGGGTAGGGCGAAGGATGATAAGAGTTTTTGCGACTGGTGAAAGTAAACTGATTAGAAAGCCAAGTACCGCTGCCGCTAGATTGAGTCTCGTCAGCTTGTGGCTGTTGTCCCGAATGAGTTATCTGAATTAATTGCCATTGATCATTAAAAGTTTCATTGGGATGGTCTGTCAGGTCAACTAATTGCCCCGGCCACATGGCAAAACAGTCACCATTACCGTTACCACGTTGAGTATCTCGGCGTAAATATTCCAGACGATACTGGCTTGCCCGTTGCCCTAATTCGTCATCTTTATAGCGGTTGGGAAAATCGTAATAGTTATAACTTTTCAGTATTCGTTGGTTGGCAAGGTTACGCCCTTCATACCAGAATTCTCGGTTCCAATGCGGATTTTTGAAAGTCCGGTCTTTGGCAGTGACATTGGCAACGCCAACCTGTTCTGACCAATTTAACTGCTGGATACAGGTCGTCGTGCCCGTCACATCAGTTTCTGGACGATAGGGCACACTAATAACCTGATTGAGAGACAGACAGGAATCGTGAAACATGATGTGCTGTTCATGTTGTTCCTGATCGAAAGTGAAGTAATAAAAAATGCCTTCATCAGCCAGTAAACGCTGAATAAAAGCCAAATCACTTTCATCATACTGAACGCAAAATTCCCGTGGTGGGTGTTTATAACCAAGCGCAAAGGAAATGTTTCGGATGCCATTTTCTTTGAGCAGAGTTTCTACGATATCAACAACAGATTGGTTCTGGAATATACGGCTATTCACTCGTAATGAGGCCCGCCATAAAGGGGGATGAATGGTGATACGGTAGTGGCTAGTGTGACGTCCGGTAGATAGGTGTGAAAACTGCGTAACCATTCCTGTGATTTGTCGCTCAACCTGCCCGTTACGGTGAACGGCAAAAGCGGCATTGTTGTCAAGGACATCCGCAAAATCAATGTCAGGTGTTTTGCTGGTTAATGTAGCTTCCAGCCGGAAAGGAGAAGACAGTGATTCATTTAGAGAAAAATCGACAACGGCAAAGGTTTGTTCAGGTAATTGTTCTGTAATGAGTGTAAATACCAAACCTGAGCGATCAAGTAGTTGAGTCATTTTATCCATTATTTTACTCATTTGTTATCTCCATAATCTTTTTACATATCAATCCATTAGTTAACTCTGAATGATGAAATAATTTTAAAAACTCAAATAATCATTCGGCTTTATTATTTTGAATTTAAAATATATCTTTTAATTTTATTTGTTTTATTTTAAATTCGAAATCATTTCATTTATATATTTTTAAGCTACTCCAATACCCGTATCTTTATCATCCGATTTTGTAAGGATTTTTTGAATTAATGTTTTTTTAGGGCGCGCATTGTAATGCTCCTTGTTTAACTCACTCTTAGGAAATGGTGCTGGAATTGATTTTATATGAGGAATATTATTATCGACTTTTATATCACCCTCGAATGTTCCCGTTGCTTTACTCATCGCATTAATTTCACTCAAGTCATTCCATGTTGCTTTGGGTTTCAACCCAGCACTGCCTAAGGCCTTCCAAGTAAAATCAATGCAGCTATTCCAAACTCCATATAATAAAGATCAAAATCAGGATTTTCTTTATTCACAGCTAAATCACCATATTCTTTTAATTGATTATAGTGTTCTTCTGTGATTTCCATCGTACGGCTAAACCGGGGATTTTCATAATGTATTGTATCTTTTTTAGTGACTTCTCCAGGTCCTTTTATACCTGAATCTATAGGGGCAAATCCATAGGAATCATTAGTGTTACCATCTGAAATTTTATACCACATATGCCCAGCAGCTGAGGTTATTCTTTCTCCCTTTTCCTCATCAAATCTAGGTTTTCCTGAATTATCATTAAGAGGAGTGCCTGGGTGAGCTGCATAAATGGTAACAGTATATCTTTTATCTAAAGACTTAATTAAATTTGCTACAAACTCAGATCTTGCATGTGGAGGTGCACATGTAGCGCATGGTTTTCCTGCTGCATAATTTATTTTTTGATCAGGGTAAGCCCTCGCGTTGATACGTTTTTCTTTACTTTCTTTTGAAAAGTTATTGTCGTTAAAAATCCCTATTAATAATTCTTCTGTCGTATTTATAGGCGTCATTTTTTTAAAAATCCTTTTATTTTATTGCATGTTGACGAATATAGATGGAATAACTTAAATCATCCATTTTTAATTCTGGCCAATTGGCTAAAACTTCAATTTCCAGTCGATATTGTCCATAATTATAAGAGTGACCAAAATCAATAAGATCGAATAAAACTCCATCCATACCACCATAACCAGCAATAAGTTTTGTAAATTCTTTCTCATATACTAACGTTTCTGTTAAATTTTCATTGATCTTGTAAATTTTTACATCTAAAACAGGCTCGTCTGTAAGTTTAGGTATAGGCCCCTTCCCTTCAAAAATATTACTAACATAGAAACCTAAATTGGCTCCGTCTCTCTCATTAATTTTCAGCATTATTTGAGGTGATGGGGTATTGGCAGGCAAAAGATAGAAAAGCTTAGGTGTGGGTTGAGGAACCTTCCAAAACACCAATTCTACTTTTTCCCCTTTTTTATACAGTTCAATTGGAGTTTCGATTGCGTGGTAACCACCAAGTGTAGTTGGTTTAGGATTTAAAAAAAAGTAAGGATCTTCTGTAGGGGGACGCATCCATTGGATTAGCATTACAATACCTGCTCCCAAAAAAATAGCCAGAACCAATAACATAGCGCTTTTCACCATAATTTTTTGTTCCATCAGAAGTGAAGAAAATTTAGGGTTCCGTTTCACAGATAAGTTAAGGTGTATACAGAACAAGATATAACAGAATTATCTATTCAAGCCAGGATAGCAACAAATCAAGAGAATTGTGATTAAGCTTTACATTTAAATAAAATTAGTTAATTAATGAATTTTAATTTCGTGTAATGCAGAAGATTAAAGCCAGGCTGACGCGCTGCGCTTGTCTTCTCCGAGTTACCGGGCTAATACATTAACCCGGTAACTCGGAGAGCTGAAAAACACCTGCCAGAAAAAAATTCTTATTTAACCCACCCTATTAAAGAATTAGTGATAAAACTGTTCACCTATTCACTTTTAAATATTTTTATTTAAATTCATAATGTTAAATGGTGATAACCTGAAATCAAATTCATCATTACTCTTCAACTAACCCTTCACCTCAAACTTGAAAAAATGGTGAACAGGGCTGAATACTTGCGAACAGTTTAAAAACAACTATTATCCCTACAATGCTCTGAAATATCTGATTTAAATTATAGAGTGAATAGTGGTGAATACTTTTTTATATTTCTTCGAAAATATCTGTATAAGAAAAATTATTCTTCTGGTTGGTCATTCCTTGTCAGTTTTGGCAGCCATTCATTGGCTGTGTCGATATTCAGACTCATATTGCTGCGAATGCCGTGTTTGCTTTTCTTACGCAGGTAATGCAATCCGTACTCCGCTAGTGCGCCCGGCATATCCATGCCAAAACGCGTTACGGAAACAGGTTTATTCAGGTTATTGCCTTTCATATAAGCAAGGTAGGCGTGATAAAGGTATTTGCGCGGATTGAACGGCATAATTTCTGCATTGCCAATTAGCAGGCCGTCAGCTTCATCGGACGCAATCAGATGACCACAGAAATCGACCAGTGGATCGGTGCCGCGTTTGATATCCAGCGCTTCTTCTGATTTTTGTTGCTCTGTCAGTAAATGCCTTGCGGTTTGTGGGTCAGCGAACCGATGCAGCAAATGTCGGATAATCACAGGCAATTCTGCTGCGATTTTATCCCGCAGGAGTGGATCGCGTTCATTTTCTGGCACGACTTCGGAAAAGTTGAAAATTACCCGACGCCGTGACACCCCCCCACTACGATCACTGAAACTCATGGCGTTATTGTTCACTGCCAGCACGACAGCAGGAATACGAGTTGAATAGGGTTGTTTGTGCTTCGGGTCAATGGCAACTTCATCGCCACCTGTAATGGCCTTGATACCGGAGCCATCACCGACATAGCGAGTCTGGTCTGGCAGGATAATCAACGAATAGCCAACAATCAACGCCCGTTCCCGTGGGTTTTCCAGTGCGGCCATACTCGCAGAAACGGTATTGCCTTTGCCTGCCAGCATAGCGCAAATTTCAGCAAAGATGCTTTTGCCACTGCCTCCGGCACCAGTGACTTCCAGAAAAAGCTGCCAATCGTAGCGATTCGCCAGCACCATAAACAGTGCTGCCAATACACGATTAAATTTGTTTTCACAATGGGCTGTTGCCCGATTCAGCCAGTGCCAGAACTGTGGCGCATGGTTTTTCAGGGTTTCCCCTGAAATGGGGGAATTGAATTCAACGTCATTAGCAAGTAGCAGCCAGTCACTTTTACGATGCGACCGAAACTGGCAGGTTTTCAGGTCAAACACACCATTATTGAATCCGATTAAATGGCGTTTTGGCAGTTGCATCATGGGAAGTTGTAATTTCAGGGCATCCACGGCAGAACTAATACCATGCGGTGAGTATGGTAGCTTTTCTTCCATAAAGGCAGCCACCATTTCCCGTTTTAAATCACGATCACTGACCGGACGCCAGACGATACCATCATAGTGATGAACGCCTTCCGAAGCGCCATCCAGAGCCAAATTGCTGTCATAACGTGCCAGTAACACTTCCCCGCGCTGACTGGCTCCCATCTGGCATAATGTCAGTTTTGAAGGCTCGGCATCATTGGGCTGAGGAGTTGCTTTTTTCTTGGTTGATATCGGTTGATAAAGCCCGTGAGTAAAGGCTTGCTTTGCTATTTCCACACCGTATTGCTGGCGATAATCGTCCCAATCAGCTTTATGCTCTGTAGGTGGCAATGTGATCCAACCATTAACCACAAGGGCAGCTTGTTCCGCTGAGATCTTTCCAACATTCTTTTTGGGCTTACCGTTCTTATCCAGTTCGTCGGGACTGTGCCAGTCATTATCGGCGGCGAAAATAATTTTTGTATCCAACCAGCGCTCCCGAACTGCTTGAGCGACAGATAGCAAATTACCTGCATCCAGCGCCACTAGAACAGTACCTTTATAGAGCTGATTAACTGTGAACGCCGTGGCATAACCTTCGGTAATGATTACTGTGTCGGAGTGCTCTTCCAGCTCTGATACAGCAATAAATGCACCTTTCTTCTGGCTACCAGAGAGTAATTTTTTCTCGCCATTAGGCTTAATGATCTGTGCGCCTGTTACTTTTTTATCCAATGTTGTCAGTGTCAACACTATCGAATTATCGGACAGCAGCCGCTGACCAGGGCAATGCAGCCCTTTTGCGGTCAGATAGGGAGATTGCCCGGCGACAGTTTGCGCCATCAGTGCCGTCACTCTTTCAGCAATCGACTGTGTTGTTTGAATGCTTTCCCTATTTGGCTTGGGTTCTGGCAAAGGTAATGCCAGCGTATCCGCAATAACTTTTGCTGCTTCAAGAATCGAGATCCCTTTGGTTTTTGCCACTAAATCCAGCCCATCACCATAGTTTGGGGCGTCACATTGGCGACAATGCCAGTTGCCATGATGATGGTCGTCAATAAAGTGAAAACGGTCAGTACCACCGCAGACAGGGCAAGCGCCATGTTTCCCCTTTGCAGGAATGTCGATGCCGCATGCAGGCAGCAGATTTTCCCAATGGTACATGGCGGATCTTTTCACGGTCTGAATCAGATCGAGCGATTTTTGTCCATCTGTTTTATCTGAAGATGTAAATTTAGGGTGAGTTTGGTTATGCTGTGTATCAGCCATTATCGTTATCTCTCAACGGTTATTGGTCAGACGCCCTGTATGTGTTGCGAGCACTACGGGGCGTTGTTTTATTTGGTTACTAAAATTAAAATGGTCATTACCATGTAATTTAAAATATCCTTGGGTAATTACCATGTCAACACAAAAAGAAAAACGATCTCCACAATACCAAATGAGATTAACGGAAGAATTCAGACAACAACTTGAAAAACAAGCAAAAACCGATGGTGATGCTTCCCTTGCTACATGGATCAAGCGCATACTCCGTAAAGAACTCCAATCGCGTGGTATTGAACCCAAAGGTTGAACCAACCGACAGTTAGTCAGGAGGATAGCTCCCATACCGCTATCCTTTTTTCGTTTAAATAACAATTGCAAGATTTGTCTATCTCTCAATGAATGGATTACCCGCATCGTGAACTGATGCACCAAAATTCAGTCAGCACGCTATCAGGAACGGGATTCAGCAATACGCTGATCAACCCAACCATCAATTTCTGATTCAATAAATGCAACCGAACGAGGGCCAATTTTGACTTGCTTCGGAAATTTATCTTCTTTAATGAGCCTGTAGATCCATGCCTTGCTGTAGCCCGTTCTGCGCTGAACTTCTGGCAGGCGAATGAGACTTTCTTTAGATGTTGTCATTGTTGGCATGTATACCCCCTGTAATCGAGCCCTTGAAATGCCCTAGTGGACGTTATTTGACGACAGAGGAATTATTTAAAAATTCAGATTAATTGAAAGCGTAAACTCTTTAACCAATTCGTAAAATTAATTGCTGTCTATTGACTGTATAAAAAGCAACCTTGTGTGCCACAGGCACAGCAGCCTAAAAAAACACCATGTATATAGCTGTGATGGTAAATTTAACCAAATGAAAAATAAGGAAAATGTATGATGGGTCAGGGTATGGGATTTTTAGTTGATTACACGCTGTATTAAAAATAGTCTTTGTTGTCCTGGGCAACAAAGTCTAAAAAATCATCATGAACTTAATACGTTCTGAGCATTAATCCATGTTACTTCCGGTGTTTCTTAGCAAAATCATACGGTGTGATATGTTTTTCTCGGTTTGCATCCAGATAATCGGCCCACCATTGCACCATCAGTCTCCGTTCATCCAGATGCTTAGAGGTGTGAATATAGGCAGCTCTGACGTTTTTTCTTTCTACGTGGCTTAACTGGCGTTCAATGGCATCATCATTCCATAATCCTGATTCTCCCATTGCACCACGTGCCATTGTTCGGAACCCATGCCCGCAAACATCGGTTTTGGTGTCGTATCCCATGCCACGAAGGGCATTATTAACCGTGCTTTCACTCATGACCTTTTGTGGATCGTGATCGTTAGGAAACATGACTTCACAGTCACCGCTCAGTTCGCGTAATGATTTGAACAAAATGACAGCCTGACGACTCAAAGGCACAATATGCTCCGTTTTCATTTTCATGCCCCGTTCGGAGAATTTAACGCCTTCAATGGTTTTTCTTGTGGCAGGGATTTTCCAGACAGCCTTTTCAAGGTCGATCTCTTCCCAACGTGCAAATCTCAATTCACTGGAACGAACAAAAGTTAATAATGTCAGTTCAACTGCAATGCGGGTGATTAAACGCCCATGATAGCGAGAAAGCCGGCTCAAAAATTCAGGTAAACGTTCGTGAGGCAGGGCGGGATGATGTTTAGATTTAACGGTGGAAAGTGCGCCAGCCATATCATTAGCCGGGGTGGAATCAAGGATATCATTCTGAACGGCATAACGCATAATGGAAGTGACACGCTGTTGCAGTCGCTGGGCAATGTCATGTTTTCCATCAGCATCAACGGTTTTGATCGGCGCTAACAGTTGGCTTGTCCGTAAAGTGGAAATATCAAGCCTGCAATATGTGGGAAAATATAATGTTCAAGGCTGCGTAGAATGCGGTTGCCGTGATCTTCGCTCCAACGTTTATTGCTGGCGTGCCAGTCACGGGCGACTTTTTCGAAGGTATGTTTTCCCTTTACTCCAGCATGTGCGTCTTTTTTCTCGGCTTTGGGATCAATACCCTGAGCAATTAGCTTTTTTGCTTCATCTCGTTTGGTGCGAGCATCAGCTAAAGAGATGGCCGGATAGACACCAAAAGCCAGTCGGTCTTCTTTTTTATCAGTGGGGCGGTAGTACTTCATACGCCAGTACTTTGAGCCGCGTGTCGTGACTTCTAAATAGAGACCACCACCACCGGTGAGTTTGTAGGTTTTTTCTTTGGGTTTTGCTGTTTCGATTTGTCGTGCGTTTAGTTTCATTATAAGGGGCACATTTAAAATAGAAGTGTAGGTGCCCCTGATTATGCCCCTCGGCGCATGTTGATTGCAATAGACTAGAGTAGACCTAAAAAGAAAAGACCTGATTGATTTATCAGGTCTTTCTAAGAGTTGGTTTACTAGTGTAGACGTTAGTAAACCTATGTTTGGTGCCCAGGGCGGGACTTGAACCCGCACAGCCTTAAGGCCGAGGGATTTTAAATCCCTTGTGTCTACCGATTTCACCACCTGGGCTGAATCTGGAGGCGCGTCCCGGAGTCGAACCGAGGTAGACGGATTTGCAATCCGCTGCATGGCCACTCTGCCAACGCGCCTTTTTTGGAGCGGGAAACGAGAC
>NZ_CAWMEB010000072.1:0-16013 GCF_963866145.1 Xenorhabdus sp. NBAII XenSa04 | reverse complement strand
AATGACCATTCAGTTCTTTTGCCAGGTGTTCTGATTCTTCATAAATCTGGGCTGAATGTTCTACAAAATGGCATTTACCGCCGTAAAATTCGATTTCCTGAATTTTGCGTTTAGCAGTACAAGCGGGCATCACTGCAATAAAAGGCAAGCCAAGTAAACGAGCAAAATAGGCTTCAGAAACAGCAGTACTACCGGATGAGGCTTCAATAATAGGAGTTCCTTCATCTATCCAACCATTACTGAGTGCATAAAGGAAAAGGGAACGTGCAAGTCGGTGTTTAAGACTACCAGTGGGATGAGTGCTTTCGTCTTTGAGATACAGATGGACTTCAGGAAACATGGGGAGGTTGAGTTTAATCAGATGCGTATCAGCACTGCGTTGATAATCAGCTTGAATAGATTTTATGGCATTGGTAGCCCATAAAGACGACATAAATTGACCCCAGATAAAATACATTTTTGACGTATATATTACTCTTACATTCAGAGAAATAGATTGTTATTTTTCTGATATTGCGTACTATTTTTAGGAAATATTTCTACAGGATATAGGTATGTTAGATAAAACAGACCGTAAGCTACTAGAGCTGCTCCAACAGGATTGTAGTTTGTCCTTAAATGCGTTGGCAGAAGCCGTTAATTTGACATCTACACCGTGCTGGAAGCGTCTTAAACGGCTTGAAGATGAAGGATATATTGTTGGAAAAGTTGCGTTACTTAATGGTGAAAAACTAGGGTTAGGTTTGACTGTAATTGTGATGATAAAAACTCAACAGCACAGTAGTGAATGGTATGAACAGTTTGTTTCTTTTGTTAAAGAGATGCCGGAAGTCTTAACATTCTATCGTATGGCAGGGGAATATGATTATTTAATGCACGTAGAAGTTGTTGATATGAAAAGTTATGATCATTTCTACAAACGCATGGTTAATGGGATACCTGGTTTGATTGATGTAACATCAAACTTTGCAATGGAAAAAATAAAATATACAACGGCGTTACCCATACCAGATTAGATAATTATTCAAATCTCTTTGGTGAAGTGGTCGCCGATCCTTTCATTTTTACCTCGGGAATAGGTTTGTGAGATTATTTTCTCAGTTAAGTTGGTATTTTTTCAGTGAATGGCGTCGCTATTTAGGTGCTGTCATTTTTCTGGTGATGATTGCGATATTACAATTAATTCCCCCTCGTTTGGTTGGAATTATTGTTGATGGCATCAGCGCAAAAACAATGTCGTCCAGTCAATTATTGATGTGGATAAGCGTTATGCTCATCATTGCACTGGCCATATATGGTCTACGGTACGTTTGGCGGGTATGGCTATTTGGTGCTTCTTATCGATTAGCTGTTAAGTTGCGCAGTGATTTCTATCAGAGATTGAGCAGCCAAGATCCTGAATTCTATTTACGTCATAGAACAGGGGATTTAATCGCCCGGGCAACCAATGATGTTGATAGAGTTGTTTTTGCTGCAGGTGAGGGAGTACTTACTTTAGTTGATGCCTTAGTAATGGGGTGTGCTGTACTTATTGTGATGAGTGTGGAGATCAGTTGGCAATTGACATTATTATCACTGTTACCTATGCCTATTATGGCGTTAGTGATTAAACGATATGGCCAACAACTTCACCATCGTTTCAAGTTGGCTCAAGGCGCATTTTCTACGCTTAATAACCACGCTCAGGAAAGCTTGACCAGTATTCGAATGATAAAGGCTTTTGGGCTGGAAGAACTACAATCCAGCCAGTTCGAAGAAGTAGCCACTGAGGCAGGACGTAAAAATATGCGTGTTGCACGTGTGGATGCACGCTTTGACCCTACTATCTTCATTGCTATTGCGCTTGCAAATTTATTGGCTGTTGGTGGTGGAAGTTGGATGGTTGTGAATGGTTCTCTGACATTAGGAGAGTTGACCAGCTTTGTCATGTACTTGGGGCTAATGATTTGGCCTATGCTAGCGCTAGCATGGATGTTCAATATTGTTGAGCGTGGTAGTGCGGCATATACACGGATCCGTAGCTTATTACAGGAGCCTCTGGTGATTGAGGATGGTTCACACTCTTTATCTGCTGAACGCGGGACACTGATAGCAAATATCAACTCCTTTGTTTATCCAAAGCATAGTGTACCTGTTCTTCGAGATATTCGTTTTCAGTTACTACCGGGTCAATTATTGGGAATTTGTGGTCCGACGGGGTCAGGAAAAAGTACGTTGCTTGCTTTATTGCAACGCCAGTTTGATATCGCTGATGGCGAAATACTGTTTCAATCCCGCAATGTTTCTACACTCAGGCTGGAAGAATGGCGATCACGATTGGCGGTTGTGAATCAGACTCCTTTTCTATTTTCGGATACAGTTGCAGGGAATATTGCCTTAGGGTGTCCTGATGCTACTCAAGAACAAATCGAAGAAGTAGCCCGTCTGGCGAATGTGCATGATGATATTTTGCAGTTACCACAAGGTTATCAAACCGAAGTCGGAGAGCGTGGAGTGATGCTTTCTGGTGGGCAAAAACAACGTATTTCTATAGCAAGAGCATTGCTATTAGATGCAGAGATTCTAATCCTGGATGATGCGCTTTCTGCTGTAGATGGTCAGACTGAGCACCGTATCATGAAAAATCTTAGCCAATGGCGGCAGCAACGTACTGTTATTATTAGTGCACATAGATTATCAGCTTTAGTAGAAGCAGATAATGTTTTGGTGATGCAAAATGGTGCGATTTCTCAGCAGGGGCAGCATAAACGGCTTATTGCGCAATCTGGTTGGTATTCAGATATGTACCATTACCAACAACTTGAAGCCGCATTGGATGGTCAATATGAGTAATACTGATATGGAGAAGTCTAATACGCGTAATTTTTGGTCATCGTTAAAACGCCTGTTGGTTTACAGTAAAAACTACCGTAAGCCAATTGGTCTGGCTGTATTGATGTTATGGATTGCTGCATTGGCTGAAGTTAGTGGCCCGATGATTATCAGTTATTTTATCGATAACATAGTTTCAACGGGCAATCTTCCACTTGATGTTGTTAGTGGTCTTGCGGTTGTGTTTTTGATATTACAGTTAGTGGCGGCTGCTTTACATTATTTCCAGTCTTTGTTGTTTAATCAGGCATCTATTGGCGTTATACAGCAGATCAGGACGGATGTCATGGATTCAGCACTACGCCAGCCTCTGAGTACTTTCGATAACCAACCTGTTGGGCAATTAATATCTCGTGTGACAAATGATACTGAGGTCATTAAAGATCTATTTGTGAATGTCATCCCAACAGTTTTTCGTAGTGTTGCGCTAATTGGGGCAATGTTGATAGCAATGTTCTTTTTGGATTGGCGTATGGCATGTGTTGCACTGACGATCTTTCCTGCTGTTTTTCTTGTGATGATAATTTACCAGCGTTTTAGTACACCGATTATTCGACGAGTTCGTGTGTATCTTGCTGATATTAACAATGTTTTTAATGAGGCTATTAATGGCATGGCTGTCATTCAGCAATTTCGTCAGCAAGCGCGCTTTGGTGAGAAATTGTTTGCCATTAATCGGGCTCACTATCAGGCGCGTATGCAGGCATTACGATTGGATGGCATTCTGTTAAGGCCTTTATTGAGCCTGTTTTCTACCGCAGTGTTGTGTGGTCTACTGCTACTGTTTGGCTTTCAGGGAACAGATTTTATTGGGGTTGGTGTATTGTATGCATTCATTAGTTATCTGGGACGCCTAAATGAACCATTGATTGAGCTGACAGCTCAACAATCCTTATTACAGCAAGCCGTGGTCTCAGGCGAACGGGTTTTTGAGTTAATGGATAGTCCACAGCAACAGTACGGTGTTGATCAACAAGCTTTGACGAGTGGTAGAATTGATGTCGAAAACTTAAGCTTTTCCTATCGTAATGACAAAGTTGTGTTACATAATATCAATCTGCATGTACCGTCACGGGGCTTTATCGCGCTTGTTGGGCATACAGGGAGTGGCAAAAGTACGTTAGCCAATTTGCTGATGGGGTATTACCCATGGCAAAACGGTGACATTTATCTTGATGGACGATCCGTGTCTTCTTTCTCTCATACTGTCTTGCGTAATGGTGTAGCAATGGTTCAACAAGATCCAGTCGTCTTGGCTGCCTCATTCTTCGATAATATTACATTAGGGCGAGATATTAGTGAGGAAAAAGTTTGGCAGGTTCTGGAAGTTGTACAACTGGCTGAGTTTGTTCGCAAGTTACCGGGTGGGATAAATTCAAGATTGGGAGAACAAGGAAATACTCTTTCTGCCGGACAAAAACAGCTTTTGGCAATGGCACGGGTTTTGGTGCAAACACCGCAAATTCTGATTTTGGATGAGGCGACAGCGAATATTGATTCGGGAACAGAACAATCGGTGCAACAAGCGCTACGGATGATCCGAAAACATACAACATTAGTGGTTATAGCTCACCGCCTTTCAACGATTGTTGAGGCTGATTCTATATTCGTGCTGCATCGTGGTGCAATTGTAGAGCAAGGTCAGCATCAACAGCTATTGGCAAGGCGTGGCCGCTATTACCAGATGTACCAGCTTCAACAGGTTGGTGAAACCTTAAATGAACCGCTGCACATTTAGTGTGCATATCGGGAGTGATTGAAAAGGTTACTCCCTGTCTTATATTTCCTATCTATACGAATTCTTTGTAACGATTTGATTAAAAACATTTTTAAATTCTTGGCACTCCCTTTGCAAATATCTTTGTAATGCGTTTCTACAAATATCATTTTACAAATACAGATAAAGACGGGGGGAGTATGAAATTGATCACTACCATCATTAAGCCTTTTAAATTAGAAGAAGTACGGGAAGCTCTTTCTGATATTGGTATACAAGGCATGACTGTTACAGAAGTAAAGGGATTTGGGCGTCAAAAAGGTCATTCAGAGCTTTACCGAGGAGCTGAATACAGTGTCAATTTCTTGCCCAAAGTAAAAATTGATATTGCTACTCATGATGAACGAGTGGAAGAAATCATTCATGTTATAAAACAAACTGCTTTCACTGGGAAAATGGGCGATGGCAAGATTTTTGTCTTTGAATTACAGCATGCTGTCAGGATCAGGACAGATGAAACGAATGATGCAGCACTGTGAATGGGGAGGTGAAAAATGAGAAAACAATGGTTTGCTGTTATCAGCATCATAGCAGGTGTACCTTCTTGCGCTTTTGCTGCGGGAAACTCGGTTGATAAAGCTGATACGGTATTCATGCTGATAAATACGATTCTTGTGATTTTTATGACGATACCCGGTATTGCTTTATTTTATGGCGGGTTGTTGCGTCGTAAGAATGTTTTGTCATTGATGTCACAAGTAATTGTAAGTTTTTCACTTGTTTGTGTGCTTTGGGTTATTTATGGATATAGCTTGGCTTTTGAGACGGGAAACCCTTTCTTTGGGGGATTAAAGCAAGTCATGTTGAAAAACATATCCATTACTGATTTAAGTGGCAGTTTTTATCAATTGATTTATGTCGTTTTTCAGGGCGCTTTTGGTTGTATCACTGTAGCTTTGGTTGTTGGGGCTTTGTGTGAAAGAGTCCGTTTTTCTGCCTTATTGATTTTCATTGTCTTGTGGTTTACTGCTTCCTATATTCCTATGGCTCATATGGTATGGGGCGGTGGTTGGCTGGCTCAGGACGGTGCATTGGATTTTGCAGGTGGAACTGTTGTACATATTAATGCTGCGGTTGCAGGTTTAGTTGGTGCTTACTTACTGGGTAAGCGTTCAGGATTTGGTAAGGAAGCTTTTAAACCACATAACTTACCCATGACGTTTATTGGCACAGCAGTTCTTTACATTGGCTGGTTTGGTTTCAATGTTGGCTCTGCGGGAGCCGTGAATGCTATTGCTGCTCTGGCACTAGTGAACACAATGGTAGCAACATCGGGGGCAGTACTGTCATGGATTTCTTCTGAATGGTTATTACGCGATAAGCCTTCTCTTTTAGGTGCATGTTCTGGTTGTATTGCCGGACTGGTTGCTATCACTCCTGCTGCCGCAACAGTTGGCATTGGAGGAGCTCTGGTAATTGGTGTGATTGCCGGGATCACTGGTTTGTGGGGAGTAGTGGTATTAAAACGTTGGTTGCGTGTTGATGATGTTTGTGATGTCTTCGGCGTTCATGGCGTATGCGGTATTGTTGGTTGTTTATTAACAAGTATTTTTACTGCTTCTGCTTTGGGGGGAACCGGATTTGTGGAAGGAATGACTATGCTAAGGCAATTTGGCATACAGGTTATCAGTATATTGGTGTGTGTTGTTTGGTCAGCCGTAACTGCTTATTTCTCATTCAAAATTGCTGACCTTGCGGTTGGGTTGCGTATTAGCGTTGAATCAGAAAGAGAGGGGTTGGATATTACTTCACACGGAGAAAGTGCCTACAACTGATCAATTTGTTTAAATATTCACCTTTCCATTTTTTGTTTTGTTGACGATGTTAGCCTGTTCTCAAAACATCCCAGGGCATAGTTTATCTATGCTCTGGAGTTTCTATATTGAGTATATTTTCTTCATTGGGTATGTTTTCGCTTACGGATCACACCCTCCTGAGCAGCAGAGGCAATAAGTAGACCTTCACGGTTATAAATATGACCACGAACAAAGCCACGACCTCCTGATGCTGAGGGGCTCTCAATTGCATAAAGTAGCCAGTCATCCATCCTAAATGGGCGGTGATACCACATAGAGTGATCAATAGTGGCAACTTGAATACCTTTCTCCATAAAATGAACACCATGAGGTTGTAATGATGTAGGTAAAAAATTTAAATCTGAGGCGTAGCCTAGCAGACAATAGTGAATAAAGAGTTCTTCCGGCAGTTTGCCATTGCTACGAAACCAGACATAATGAATGGGCTCTTCTGATGAATTATTAATAGAACTATGGAAATTAATAGGTCTTATTTCTAACGGTGGAGAAGCTGAAAACACACTTTTCAGTTTGTCAGGAAGTTGATGAGAGATATTTTTAATTATTTCTTGTTGAGGTGCTAACATTTCAGGAGGAGGAACCTTTGGCATCGAACCCTGGTGTTCAAAACCTTCTTCATGAGCCTGAAAAGAAGCTGTCATATAAAAAATAGGGTGGCCATTTTGTATAGCACTGATTCGGCGGGCACTGAAACTGGCTCCATCACGTAATATTTCAACATCGTAAATAATTGGTTTATGACTATCACCTGGTCGGAGAAAATAGCTGTGGAAGGAGTTCAGTATGCGCTCATCTGCAACAGTCTGCTTTGCTGCATATAGAGATTGACCGATAACTTGCCCACCAAAAACTTGAGGAAATCCCAAATCTTCACTTTGTCCCCGATAAATTCCTTCTTCGATCTTTTCCAGATGCATCAGGTTGATTAAATTTTGCAATGCCTGACTCATAATGTGCCCTTATTTTTGTAATATTAGGTAACCCTTTATATACCCGTCGTATTTCAAGCTTGCATCTTTGTTGGCTTCACTCGCTCCCCCCCAGTCACAGAACTTATCTATGCTCCAGCCTCTCACCGAAGACCAGCCTTTGGCTGAACAAATTCGTTCTCTTGCCCGTCGTGATGCATTTTGAAATCCATAGGGTATAAAACAATAATATATTAATTTCTGATAGTGTGTTTTATTTTATGAGGAAAATAAAAAATCCATTCAATCTGTAAATTTTTTCTTTATGTTTTCATCAGGAAATGAAAGAGAGTGTTATTAATTTTATCAATTCCTATTAAAGGATACGATAAGTATTAAGGTTTATTCTTATGTATTGATTTTTATGGCTATTTTTGTTTTTTATCAGAATTTTGAGGGTAAGTGACATGATGATTGACATGAGTATATTTTGAGAGATTTCATAAATTTCATTACATCATTTTAAATTGATATCTTGGCTACCGAATGTGTTTATTGATTATCATGTTTGTTAGTTGTTCCAGTCATTTTTATTGATTAGATATTTAGGTTAATAGCTGTTTAGATGTGATTAAACACAAATTTTTAAGCGCAATTCTTTAAACAACCATCTTTCAAACATGATGTTGATTAAATATATTTAAATAGAAAAGTATTAATGATCTATCTTATTAAACTATTTTATTTGTTATTTTTGTTAGGAATACGATTGTAACTCTTATGTATTAGTGCTTAAAGGATAGCATCTCTATTCTGGTTCTGATATTGAGTTTGTAATTAACTTGATGGTAATGATACTTAATCAAATGAATAGGTCTTGGTTTCATGAGGCTTGAGTTGTTTTGTTATTATATTTGAACAAATTGTCAGTGATGATATGAATCCATCTATAAGCTGTAGGCTGTTTTGTGTGTTAAAACAACTTTTTTGAAGATTTACCTATCATTGTGGGTAATAAATGGACATTTAAATTGGAGTGGCTTGCTATTTGAGATTGTATGAAAGATAATAGCCGCCGCTTTGGAGTTTGAAGCTAACGTCAATGGGGGCTCTATTGGTTCTCCCGCAATGCTAACTTGTTAACTTGGTCAGGTCTGGAAAGAAGCAGCCATAGCAGGGGATGTGTGTGCTGGGATGTCGCTGGTAGAGCCCTCACCCATTTTCAAGATGCGGTTTTTAGCCTACCATTTTTAACCCACAGTTAGTTTACATATCACCCAATATATGGGGAGCCGATAATAATTACCGGCTTTCACTACTTCCTATCTGATCACAGCAGCTTAGCGGACAAATTTCCAAACAGATGACGGGATTTTATCATAGAGTTTATTCATGGTTAGTTCAGCCAAGCGGTGATCAGCGGCGGAATAGAACAATTCTAGTTCATCGTCCGAAAGCTCATATTTATTTTTCTCAATTACACGTTCCAGTGTTTCAATAGAAGTGCATTTTCTCAAACGCATCAGATAGTCAGTTTTAGTCATAATCGCCTTATCTTATTTGGTATAAAAATAGTTAGGAATATATTTATCAGATTTTGCTTAAAGAAGCGTTTAAATCATGTAACAGAATGTTAGTTAAGTGTTTATTTGTTTTTTGCCACTTTGTCAGTTCAACAAAGCTTATCTTATCATTTCCAAACAAATTATATGTTTCATCCAGATATTTATCAATTAAGGTACTGAGGTTGTAGTTGTCAGTATATTTAATTTTAAAACTCCAAACAAACTCTGTAATGTGTTCGATAAATTCGTTTAGTCTTAAGCTTTTTTCAGAAGTCAGATCGTTTATCCAATGATTATCAGTGCGATTCAACACTGAAAATGCTTCGTGAATTAAATTTTCACATAAGTACTTTAATTCAGCAATATCATGTCTTTTTGGTGAATATTCATCCATAATCACCTCCCGTAAACAATGCACGGCTTATTTTGAGCTAAGGCTTATACATATCAATTATTATAGTCGTTCTTTTAGAATTAAGCCTATCAAAACATGATTATTATTTATTAATAATAAGTCTCTATATTTCTTTCGTTCACCAATCCGTTTTTTTAAAGGTGAGCAATTTACACTTAGTTAAGGCTAAAAGCTAGTATGCTACTAAAAATATGGATGTAAACACATATGACATCAAATATATTGGATTATACTAATATAGTAGATGTTATAGCAAGTAGGTACAAAAATCATTATATACCCTTCATCTTTCAAATTGCTACTTTTTTGCTGATTATAGCGTTGGCTGCGTTCACTCACATATGTTATCCAGGCACAGTTATCTAGGTATAGTTATCTATGGCTTCTGGAGGTTTGTGAGTTGTTTGTTATCACGCTGCAACTTGAATTCGACTTGGGTATGAGTAATTGTATTGGAACTTTCAAAATCGATATAACATCATTATTACATATATCATCATCAAGGGGGAACACTTTTTACCATTAAAGGTGTAATCAGAAGAAACAGATGTCAAGTTACCAACTTATCTCCCATTTATTATAAAAAACGTAAAGATATCACATTTTAAAAGTAGAGAATTTTTCATAAGTATTTATTTTAACTGTGGTAAAAGTGGTTTTTCCAAGTTGGATACAAGAGAGGATGTTTTGTTGTTGGTGTCATTGGGTTGATATAAAAGGCCACGAGTGTGGCCTTTTAAGTTAATTACTGGATTTATTGAGGAGATGAAATGTGTTTTATATCCTCATTTTTTTGGCTAAAACGGCGTCTAATTACAACAAAGAATACAGGGACGAAATAGATTGCCAGCGATGTTGCAGCAATCATACCTCCCAGTACGCCAGTTCCTACGGCATTTTGAGCACCAGAGCCAGCACCATTGCTCAAAACCAAAGGCATGACACCTAGCATAAAGGCCAAAGAAGTCATCAGAATCGGACGTAAACGCATCCTCGCAGCCTCCAGAGTTGCTTCTATTAGTCCTTTACCTTCCTTCTCCAGCAAGTCCTTAGCGAATTCAACGATAAGGATGGCATTTTTTGCAGACAAACCGATTGTGGTTAGCAACCCTACTTTAAAGTAGATATCGTTGTCCAGACCCCGAATTAAAGTTGCCAGCAATGCACCAATAATTCCTAGTGGTACAACTAACATTACAGAGAATGGTATGGACCAGCTTTCATACAGCGCTGCCAGACAAAGGAACACGACAATCAATGATAGAGCATATAGTGCCGGAGCCTGGTTACCTGATAGACGTTCCTGATAAGACATTCCCGTCCAGTCATAGCCAACACCCGATGGCAACTGTGAAGCAAGTTTTTCCATCAGAGCCATTGCATCACCGGTACTTTTCCCGCGGGCAGCTTCACCGACAATTTCCATTGATGGTAATCCGTTGTAGCGTTCCAGACGTGGAGGACCATAAATCCATGGTTCTTTAGAAGTATCTATGAATGCAGAGAATGGCACCATTTCACCGAAATAGTTACGGACATACAGCTTACCAATATCTTTTGGCAACATACGGAAAGCTGAATAGGCCTGAACATAGACCTTTTTAACCCGACCCCGGTCGATGAAATCGTTGATATAAGCACCACCAAACATCGTACTTAATGTTGTGTTGATATCATTGACGGAAACACCCAGTGCTTCTGCTTTCTCCTGATCAATATAGAAGCGGTACTGAGGAGTATCCTCCTGCCCATTAGGACGAACACTCGTGAGCATATCTGGATGTTGAGCAACCATGCCCAGTAATTGGTTACGTGCATTTATCAACGCTTCATGTCCGAGGTTTCCTCTATCAATGAGCTGGAAGTCAAAACCGCTGGAGGAACCTAATTCTACAATCGCCGGAATGTTAAATGCGAATACCATCCCTTCCTTGATTTGTGAAAAACGGATGTTAGCCCGGTCTAGAATTGCCGGGACTTTGTCTTTTGCTGCCTTACGCTCATCCCAATCTTTTAAGCTGACAAAGGCCAGCCCCATATTTTGTCCCATACCAGCAAAACCAAAGCCGTTTAAGGTAAATACAGATTGAACAACGTCTTTTTCATCGGTATAGAAGTAATCATTGACTTCATCCAATACTTTTTGTGTCTGCTCCTGAGTTGATCCAGAAGGTAGCTGAACCATTGCCAGCAGTACCCCCTGATCTTCTTGTGGAAGGAAAGAAGAGGGGATACGCATGAATATCAGAGCCATACCTGCGATCAGTCCAACATAAATCAGCAGATAACGCCCTGTACCACGTAGCATACGCCCTACACTATCGGTATAGTGATGTGTGCTTTTTTCGAACAAGCGGTTAAACCAGCCAAAGAAACCGGTTTGAATGCCATGACTGCCTTTAGTAACGGGTTTAAGCATGGTTGCACAGAGTGCGGGTGTCAGGATCAAGGCAACAAAGACAGACAATATCATTGCTGAGACGATTGTCACCGAGAATTGACGATAAATTGCACCGGTCGATCCACCAAAGAACGCCATTGGAACAAATACCGCAGAAAGTACCAGTGCGATACCGACCAAAGCACTTTGGATCTGCCCCATTGATTTTTTTGTCGCTTCTTTTGGTGAGAGCCCTTCTTCTTGCATGACGCGCTCAACATTTTCCACCACGACGATTGCATCATCTACGAGTAGTCCAATGGCAAGTACCATAGCAAACATGGTTAACGTATTGATGGAGTAACCAAATGCGGCCAGTACTGAAAATGTACCTAGTAATACGATCGGAACTGCAATAGTTGGGATCAGTGTTGCCCGGAAGTTTTGCAGGAACAGATACATGACAACAAAGACCAGCAGGATAGCTTCTGCCAGTGTTTTCACCACTTCGAAAATAGAAATCTTAACGAAGGGGGTTGTGTCATACGGATATACAACGGTCAAACCATGCGGGAAGAATGGTTGCAGCTCAGCCAGTACTTTTTTGACCGCTTTAGACGTATCTAAGGCGTTGGCACCGGTTGCTAATTTGATACCGAGCCCTGACGCCGCTTTACCATTGAATCGGGCGATGAAGCCATAGTTTTGAGCACCAAGCTCAACAGTGGCAACATCACTTAGACTGATTTTTGAACCATCCGGATTTACACGTATCAGGATATTGCTGAATTGTTCGGGAGAACTTAGACGTGTCTGGGCAATGATGGAAACATTCAGGCGTTGCCCAGGAACAGGAGGTGTTCCCCCTAGCTGACCGGCTGCAACTTGGTTGTTCTGATCTCTGATGGCCTTCATGACATCTTGTACAGTCATTTTATAATTGACCAACTTGTCAGGATCGAGCCAGATACGCATGGCATACTGAGTACCAAGCAGCATGGCTTCACCCACACCAGTAACGCGGCTGAGGGAGTCTTTGACACTGGCTCCGATATAGTCGGAGATGTCATCCTGAGTCATAGAATCATCTTCAGAAATGAAGCCCGCGACCATTAAAAATGAACTGGTTGTTTTATCAACGCTAACGCCTTGCTGTTGAACTTCCTGAGGTAACAATGGCATTGCCAGTTGCAGTTTATTTTGTACCTGCACTTGTGCAATATCAGGATCTGTGTTCGCTTCAAAGGTGAGTGTGATACTCACTTGGCCAGCAGAATCACTATTAGAAGACATGTACACTAAGTTATCGATACCATTCATATTTTGCTCAATAACTTGAGTGACTGTGTTCTGTACTGTTGTTGCGTCAGCTCCAGGATAATTTGCTGAGATAGAAATCGATGGCGGTGCAATAGAAGGATATTGCTCCACAGGTAATTTCATTATTGCCAACAGACCAGAAAGCATAGTGATAATCGCAATTACCCATGCAAAGATTGGTCGTTCTATAAAAAACTTAGGCATGAATCCCCAACTCCTTATTGAGATTTTTTGGCTGATTCAGTTTTAGTTGTTGTAGGCTTGGCATCCAAATCAACTTCCGTTGGCTGAACTGTTATTCCCGGCGCGATTTTCTGCAACCCTGTGACGATGACTCTATCACCTGCTTTTAAGCCTGCGGTAACCAGCCATTTGTTGCCAACGGCTTGAGTGGCATTGATAGAACGCAACTCCACTTTGTTATCTTTATCAACGACTAGTGTCGTTGCCTGACCACGAGGTGTTCTGGTCACTCCTTGTTGCGGAACTAAGATCGCATTTTTGCGTACACCTTCTTCCAGTTTGGTACGGACAAACATACCAGGAAGTAGTTCTTCATTCGGGTTCGGGAAAACAGCACGCATTGTTATGGAACCCGTTGTTTCATCCACAGTAATGTCTGAAAACTCAAGGTGACCAGTCTGGCTATATATTTTCCCTGCATCAGTGATTAAGTGAATTTTGGGCTTACCGTTTTCTCTCTGAACTGTGCCTTTTGCGATCTCATTCTTAAGCCGCAGATAGTCATCGCTGGATTGCGTGATATCAACATAGATAGGATCAAGTTGTTGGACTGTTGTCAAAGCATTTGCCTGTCCGCCAGAAACCAGAGCTCCTTCAGAGACGGTAGATTTACCTGCACGTCCTGAGATGGGAGAAGTGACTTTAGTATAAGCTAAGCTTATGCGGGCACTTTCCAATGCCGCTTTCAAAGATTGAACATCTGCCGCAGCCTGAGCATATTCGGAATTTGCTTTATCAAATTCCTGCTTACTGACATATTGCGTACCCAATAATGACTTATAGCGTTCAACAGTTAAACGAGCGACGCTTTCGTTTGCTTCTGCTCTGGCCAGATTTGCTTTGGCCTTACTGTAATCTGCTTGATAGGTTGCTGAATCAATTTGATATAAAGAATCTCCGGCATGAACATCACTGCCTTCTTTGTAGTTACGTTTCAGAATGATGCCACCGACTTGAGGGCGTACTTCAGCAACACGATAAGCTGAAGTTCTGCCCGGTAATTCTGTGATCACTGTCAGAGGTTCAGCTTTCAGCGTTACGATACCGACTTCAGGAACCTGCTCGCCAGCAGCCCCTTGCTGAAAATCTTGACTGTCATTACATCCTGAGAGAATGAAGCTGCCTGAAAGTACCAATAATATGGCCAGAGGCACAACCCCTCTGATTTTTCGCATAAGTAAACCTCAATTTTTCAATGTAAACTCTCGAATTGATGAGTGCTAACGAGTGAAATTATTACTTCATTGATGAGCGATGCTATAGTACAAACATACATGAATGTATGTAAATTAGCCTCGGTTAAAAAACAAAGTTTATGGCATAAAAATGGCACGAAAAACTAAACAGCAAGCTAAAGAAACTCGTCAACAAATTATAGAAGCTGCGATAAAGGTTTTTTCTGAGCGTGGCGTTTCTGCTACGTCATTATCAGATATCGCAATTGCAGCCGGTGTAACACGTGGCGCAATTTATTGGCATTTTAAAAACAAAACTGATTTACTTTTTGCTGCTTGTAAAATGCCCGAAAGCACAATAGATGCTTTTGAAAAAGAGTATCAAGCAAAATATCCCAATAATCCACTCCTTGTATTGAGATCTCTGTTGATTTTTCTGTTAAAAATGATGACGGGTAATTGCCAGAATCGTTTGTTAATGGAAATTTTTTTCCATAAATGTGAGTTTGTTGGAGAAATGTCTTTATTGGCTGAACAGATTCGGGAGGTATGTATTTCCGATTATCAAAAAATAGAAGACGTGTTGGCTGCTTGTATTCAATCGGGAGAGTTGCCTCATGATATCGATCCAAAACGTTCAGCTATTATGCTAAGAGCATTAATGACTGGGTTATTGGAGAATTGGTTATTTGCGCCGGACAGTTTTAATATTCAGGAGCAATCTGTATATCTGGTGGATAGTTTCATTGATACACTAAAATATAGCCATCACATGCGCCATATTGAAGAAAACAAATTTTGAATAACATGAGATAAATATGAATGGAATCAATTTTTATTATGGTCAGTAATTATATGCTCTCAAGAGCAGGTTCTTGACACTGAGCTGAAAAATAAACATAGCAGTGTTACCCGCACTTCAGTGCTATCATTCCATTATCTGCAAACGATGAGTAAATGAATTCATGGTTCCATTTAACCACTATTTGAGTGCAGTACTCAATAAGGGGGTCTTGTGCAATAAAAGACCTGGGATGCTGTATTTTCGCTTTTTAGGGCTGGTGAGCTTATTTATTCTGCTGTCATGCTTTTTTCATCCAGCTATGGCTGCATTCAGCAGTGATGTTCCAACGCGGGATGATATCCAGAATCAACTTAAAGTGTTAACCGAGCGTAAGGAGCATACAGTTGAGGAGAAAGCCTCAATAGTCGACTTAGAAAAAACGCTCTCTTTCTTTGATAAAATAGATCAAGTTAAGCTGGATTCTGAGCAACTTAAAAAAAATTTACAGGAATTACCACAGAAATCACAACAGCTCACCACTGAATTAGCAAGCCTGAAGAATAATTCCCAACAGAATGAGAATGAATATAAGCAAAATCTGGCTACTTTGTCTCTGAAACAGCTTGAAGCTAAACTGAACAATACACTGAACAATCTGCAAAAAGCACAGGACAATCTCGCCAGTTATAATAGTCAACTGATTGGGTTACAAACGCAGCCAGAAAGAGCACAAAATTTGCTGTACCATAATGTACAAC
>NZ_CAWMEB010000071.1:0-2997 GCF_963866145.1 Xenorhabdus sp. NBAII XenSa04 | reverse complement strand
TCAACTGACCGCATAAAAAAACAACCAACACACTTTCACTCGGACATTTCTTGTTAATGCGACAGAGCCATTCGATGAGGTAAAAATGAAAATTACCGATCCAAAAAGAATGCAGATCCAATGGAGGAGTGCACCACTTGCCGTGTTGCTATCGGTTGCTCTATTTTTTATTCTGGATAGCTTTGGTGTATCTGATGAACTTAATGGTACTCTTCGGTCGTTTTTAAACGGTGCGACTACGGTTGCCTTATTTTTCGGAATAAATATTGTTGCCGCCAACCGAAGAGCACGGAAAAAACCATGAATTGTATATAGCCTAATCAAGTTTTGTTGGGCTTTTGGCATAACATCATCAGAAGGATCTCACACGAATGTGGATAATCAATGTTATTCAATCGATGAAATATTCATCACTTTCGAAGTGAAATTCTAACGGTGTTACTAACGCATCAAGTACCATTATCGGCGCTTTCCTTCATTTTCTCTTTATGTTAAGACTTCAGAAATACCAAAAAGCGATACAAAATAGTCATCTTTGTTTTACCCGTTTTTTGAATAACCAAATTACTTATGCATTATGAGTTACAAGTCATCCAGTTGATTAAAAATACCAACAATATCCCGAGAGCCATGCAGTATCCGTTCTATACGAACTTCTGTATCAAGAACCTGAAAGAAAATAACATAACGACCATAAGTGCTACTTCTGATCCCTTTCCCAAGTTCAGACCTTTCCCTATAAATTTCAGGTGCTTCTGCTAATAACAGGCATTGTTGGTATAACTCCTTGGTGAAACTGAGTGCTCTTACAGGATTATCTTGTGCAATCCAATCGCCAATTTCCTCAAGGTCGTATTCTGCTAAAGGCGAAATGCTTAGTTTCATTTGTCCTGATTACCTTCGGCCATATTCCCGTATTTCTTCATCAGGCGGTCAAAAACATCTTTGACTTCTTTACCTTCACCGCTTTGGATGCCAGCCATTATAGCACTTTTGAGCGATTCAACTTTTACTTGCTGCTCTTGTTCTTCTAACGCACGAAGACCAGCACGAATTACTTCACTTGTATTGTTATAGCGACCGCTATCAATCTGCTGGCGGATAAATTCTTCGAAATAAGGGCTAAGAGATACACTTGTTGGCATAGTCATTCCTCCGATGTCATTACTATCTATTAATAACTATCACTATAAACTAAGCGCATAATTTCGGCAATATTTTGATAAGTAATTGGACTTAGTAAGAGCCTTCGCCCTCAAGCCACGAGAAGTACATTGGTATGCTCAGCTCTTCCCCAAGCTGACGGCAATAATCGCGCATGAAGGCCCAATCCATCAACGAGCTACCTTCCTGACCATCAACGTTATGGTGCCAGAACTCCACTTTCGACTTGTCAACACCCATGTTCACCAGTCGCAAATACGCAGCAATGGAGTCTTTGCCTCCTGATAGGCAAACAATGATGTGGTCGTACAAATCCACATCCGGCGCAGAGAAATACATTGTTCTATCGTCACAATGCTGACTGGAAGATATGCCAGTTAAAACCGACTCCAGTGATGGCAACACCACCTGGTCATCGAACAAATCCCCTTGGTTTTCTCGTCTCAACATAAGCCGCTCTTTTTTCTTTACTAGGTTGTTTTTATGTATTACGGTTTTATAAAATGATTCTATAAAAAGTAAAGTTTTCAGAATGACTAACCACTCAGGAGAACTTGAGAAACACCAGAAAGCAATCTAAAGGTGGTTTTTCAGTGATTTGTGTTCAGGAATAACCTGTCGCGGTTGATAGGAAATCATCAAGAAGTGGCTTTTGGGTGGGGTTACGGTTCAAGGGGATGAGTATGTGGGAACGTTGCACGGTTAAAGGGAGTCGCACATGAAAACGAAAAAGCGGTTCATCGTATGGGCGAATTATGGTCTTGAGGGCTGGAGCATTTTTGGGTCTACCGATGACTGGGATGAAGCAGTATCTATCCGTTCAGAGGCGATAGAAGAGTGCGGCATTGATGAGGGCAACATCATTTTGGCAGAGAACAAAAACGAGCTGGTGGAAAAAACTGCGGCCAAGCAGATGACAGAGTGGCACCGGGAATTGGAAGCTGTCCTTATGACCTTGGATGACTGCCAAATGGAATGTGACGGCATGACATGGGCGGTAAGCCACCTGCTGAATGAAGCTGGTGTTCCGCATGATTGCATGTATGGCTTTGTGCGAAACGAACAGAATAAAGACATCGTTACCCCTCACTTTTGGGTTGTCATGGATGACGGATGGCTGGTGGATCTGAATGGCTGGTGGATCTGAGGCTTCGCATGTGGCTTGGAGATCACGACAGCATTCCTCATGGGGTATTCCATCCAGATAACGAGCCCGACTTCTTCTACAAGGGAGACCCGGTTCAAAAGCATAAAGGGATGAGATTGGGTAAGGCTGTCCTAGACATCATGACCGAAGGAAAACTTTCACATATGAAAGTTCCTGAACGATAAGACGGAGAGTAGAAGAGTGGAATTTGATTATGACAAGTCAGTCTCGAGTGCACATCTTGAGGCCGCAGGCTGGGGTATGGATGCCTTTAACCACTCCAACCCATTTGAGAGCCACGTCATCTACGTGCGTGACTACCGAAACGATCACGTCCGTCTGTTCACCATCAATCAAGCCGAGTTCGTATCGAAAGCGGCAAAGGGGAAGTTGAACACTAAGGAGGCTGACACGTTGGCACCTGTTTTGGTTGGCTATGCGAAATCAACAGAAACTTATCGGAGCTGGCAGAGAGTGTCGGGGGCAACAGAGCGATTGTACAGATCATCAACATCTACGCAGACTCTGGATTGTTGAGGCCTTTCATAGCTCGGGCTGCTGAGACAGTGCTAACTACCCAAGAGGTATTGGTCTTCTCATCGCAGGTTAAGAGCATGGATGTCTCCAATCATCCTGAATGGTTTAAGGGCCGGAGGTAGTTATGAAGTAACCGCTCAATTAACCCC
>NZ_CAWMEB010000070.1:0-472 GCF_963866145.1 Xenorhabdus sp. NBAII XenSa04 | reverse complement strand
CTGTTGTAGTCGCCAAGCAGCTCGCGCATTCTCAGCTTAATTTCATGAGCTGGTCTTGCTGGCGTTGGTACTGCTGCTTAATGGTGCGGTTATCGTCGCTGTCGGGGATCAACACCGGGGCAACATCGCAAAACAGGCCAAAAATGCACATCGGCGTTTTAAGTTCGCGGATGTAGGCTAAACAGGTAAAACGGTTCTTTAATAATCTGATAATAAAAGAAAAAATAGCTTAAAAAAGTATGACCGCACCAGAATCGTCCCTAAGATCCATTTGGATTAGCAAAATGTCACTTTGCCGAAATGGATAAAAAGCTCGAATATACAAAAATTATCGAGCGTTCTCATAGAGAGCCTATTTATATGAAGAAGAAAGCATCGAACAAAATGAATATATTACGCCTAATGTTGATCAATATAATGGCGGTGTTTGGAAGGCTACCGATAGTGTGAAGAACCTAAATGCCTTTTCAAA
>NZ_CAWMEB010000069.1:0-3417 GCF_963866145.1 Xenorhabdus sp. NBAII XenSa04 | reverse complement strand
CTGCCTGAACCGCCATTGAAAGGGCGATAACAGGCACACTGGCAGAAAATTCCTACCAGTGGGTTACTCTTAGCAAGGGTGAGATTCCTTGACTATCAGATTTTGCCGATAGCTTTTTTACTTTAACGAATTGCGTTATCTAATTCAATAATCGAATGTGTAAGTTTAATAAGTAAGTAAAATGACAGAATGATGCCTTCTGTTCAGATTTAGAGAACAAAAAAACCTGCCTATTTGCGCATTCTCTAAAAATAAGCGACTCAGTCTAGCAGGTGTACTTGACCAAGGTTATATCCATCAGGCCGCCGTCAGAAAAAGTGTATAATAAGGCACAATTGAGTCACATGATGCTGAAAAGGCAAGATTATGAAACCAATAACGAATAATGACCACTTAAGCAGAATTAAGATAACAGGCTACAAATCTATCGCAAAATGTGATTTACAAATAGGAAGCCTGAATGTCCTTATTGGGGCCAATGGTGCCGGAAAATCCAATTTCATTAGTTTCTTTCGTTTAGCCTCCGTACTACTCGAGCAGCGCCTACAATCTCTTGTTGGCAGAATGGGTGGCCCTGACACCCTATTGCATTTTGGTCGTAAAAAAACCGAGTTTATGCGTGCCGAACTTTCTTTTGGTCATAATGGTTATCAATTTGAACTGGAACCGACTAATGATAACCGCATGATGTTTCGTCATGAATCACTCTTTTGCGACAGTAAGAAAGAATATGATATTGGTGCAGGACATTTTGAATCTCAGATTAATCAATATCATACAAGCCTTGAAAATGACACCTTACCAACCACACTTCGTTGGCGGGTATATCATTTTCATGACACGAGCGACAGTGCCAAAGTTAAACAAACTCACCGTATTAATGATAATGATTATCTGCGGGAAGATGGGGCTAATTTAGCGGCGTTTCTGTATCGCCTGCAAAAACATCACCGGCAACATTATACCCGCATTATCAAAACTATTCAGATGGTTGCACCTTTTTTTGGTGATTTTTACTTGCGGCCTACACCGGATAATGCCGACTACATTCAGCTTGAATGGACAGAAAAAGAGCAGGACATTCCTTTTAAAGCCAGTGAATTATCTGACGGCACGTTGCGTTTTATTTTATTAACAACAGTGCTGCTACAGCCCGAAGATTACATGCCCGACTCGATTATTATTGATGAACCCGAGCTGGGACTCCATCCTTATGCGATCAACGTACTGGCCGGGCTGATTAAAAATGCCAGTAATCAACACCAACTAATTATTTCTACTCAGTCCGTTGAGCTGGTCAACCAGTTTGATGCTGATGACCTGATTGTGGTCGACAAACAACAAGGCACTTCCACTTTTAAGCGACTGGATAATGAAACGCTGTCCGAATGGCTTGAAGACTATAGCCTGGGTGAATTATGGAAGAAAAATTTACTCGGCGGGAGACCACAGCGATGATCCGTATCAATGTTTTTGTAGAAGGACAGGCGGAAGAAACTTTCGTGCGGGATGTGCTGGCGCTTTATTTTTTTGCACAACAGATCTACCTGACCCCCATATTAGCTCAGACAAGTTCCAGCCAGAAAGGTGGGATCACGAGTTATGGCAAAGTAAAACACCAAATTACCCGCTTATGCCGACAAGATCCCGGCGCATTCGTCACCACACTTATCGACTACTACGGCTTGCCTACCGATTTCCCTGACTATAATGCACAACGAGATAGTACTGCTAACGAACGGGTCGTGCAACTGGAGCAGGCTTTTGCAAATGATATCGGACAGGCTAATTTTATTCCCAATCTGTTATTGCATGAATTTGAAGCTTTACTATTCTGCCAACCCGAAAAATTTGCAGACTGGCTTGATGACAATGCCCCGATTGCCGCACTACAAGCGATCAAAGATACATTTGATACGCCTGAAGATATCAATAACAGCCCACAAACTGCGCCATCTAAACGCATTTTGGCCATCATTCCCAATTATCATAAAACATTACATGGCCCACTGATCGTTGGTGATATTGGCTTAGATACCATTTGTTCCCAATGTCCGCATTTCAGTCAGTGGCTAAATAAGCTGACCACAATGCTAATGTAATGGGGTAATAATCCTGGACCCCACAGACCTGCTATGCTGATTAATATCAATGTGGAGATACCATAAAACTGAAAAAACAAGGCCCTAATACTCCACTGAATTTCAGCGGAAAGCGATTCGACAAGTGATCCTCCACCAAGAATGGATTGTAGATGTTGCTCATCACAGATGTTCAACATTTTCCCGATGACTATCAATCAATGGAATGCCCCCTGTTATGATGTATGCTCTATAGGCAAAGTAAGATATATATTCATGGAGGGGTCTGTTAGACGTCCTTGTCTGTATTGATGTCAGATAAATATAGGTTATACATCCTATCGTTACTTTGGCTGTTCAGGCCAAACAATATCCGGAGCTGTAGAACAATCTACCCGATTAAGCAGTACCCGGTATTTGCGCCATTCGACCAATGCAGTTTTCTCTTCATCTGTAGCAATATCTAGATCAACGGCGTCCTGTAGTGGAGCAATCCGGTGAAAAAGATCAATCAGAAATTGTTGCTTCTGAGATTCTGCCTGCTGCACTTCATACTGACTATGAGCCTCAATATCTGTCACCCAGTGTGTACCATTCCATTCATCAAATGGGGTTTTCGGTTTCAGTAGCGTTAGTTCAGTGGGAATATCCCCCATTTCTGTTATCTCAATGTGCTGGCGAGTCTGAATATGGTATGCCGTTTTACCCCGGTAATCCGATATGTATTCCCATGATTTGCCGTCAACTGCCCGGCAAATCATCTTATTCGGAGTTTTGGGCAGTTTAGGGGGATCCAGATATGATCCCGCAGACAAAGTAACACCAATAAAAGTACGTTCCTGTTTTGTCCCGATATATTCCCTGCTTATCGTATTTACGCAATAAACCTGTACCCAGCCATAGGATAAAGCAAATCCATTTTCATCAAATTGTACCGGAGATTCTGTTGGCTGAACCATTACCTTCCCCTTACTAAAAATAGCACCGAAACGTTTTTCATCCTATTTTCAGCTGATGTCGGGACAACGTAAGATGCACGAAATTCTCGATCCTCATAAACGTAGCCATTGTCCCCAAATGCGTCGCTGTAAACGTGACTTCCTCTGCCTTGGTCGATGGTGGTGAATGCCCCCATTGTATTATCGTCAATCTCATCTGTTTTACGACCACCTGTCCTGATTACTCCCGTGATATCTCTGATAGCATCAGCCTGAAAGGATCCCAGTGTTCTCCCAACCTCGGGATCAACTCCTCCGGTTTTATCCCATCCACGCGGCACATAACCCCGCCAGTCCGGCAGATTTCCCGAAGGGTAATGTTTGAGTAATTCAGGATA
>NZ_CAWMEB010000068.1:0-77397 GCF_963866145.1 Xenorhabdus sp. NBAII XenSa04 | reverse complement strand
CTGACAATAGTTTTTTTGCATTTTTTTTCTGTTCGCATTTTTTTTCAACAAAAGCGACAGAAAAGTTCTTTTTTCACTCAATAAGTGGTGCTATTGACAACAATTTTAAAATCCATGCGGTGCAACTCGAAATCTGTTGGGTATATTTTTATGTATTAAAATGTTACTTAGTTACTAAATCATCATTATTACAACATGACAGGAAATCTGATGGTCAAATCCGCACGCAATATGTCGGGATTACCTTGGATTGCAGCGATGGCTTTTTTTATGCAATCTCTGGATGCAACAATCCTTAATACAGCTCTGCCGGCAATTGCTAAAAGCCTTAACCATTCTCCACTAGCAATGCAACCTGCTATTGTCAGTTACACTTTAACTGTAGCGATGTTGATTCCTGTCAGTGGCTGGTTAGCTGATAGGTTTGGCACCCGACTGGTTTTCATTTATGCCGTATCCCTCTTTTCTTTAGGTTCTCTCGCTTGCGCATTATCCAGCTCTCTCTCCCTTTTAGTGATTTCACGCGTTGTTCAAGGGATCGGCGGCGCTATGATGATGCCAGTTGCTCGCTTAGCTTTATTACGGGCTTATCCACGTAGCGAACTGTTACCTGTTCTGAATTTTGTCACAATGCCTGGATTGCTTGGCCCAATTTTGGGCCCTCTTCTTGGAGGAGTGTTAGTAACTTACGCAACATGGCATTGGATATTCATTATCAATATTCCCATCGGTTTACTGGGTATTATTTATGCCAGGAAACATATGCCCAACTTTACCATGCCAAAGAGCCCCTTTGATTTTCTGGGCTTCATAATGTTCAGCTCAGGCTTAGTGATGCTTTCGGTCAGTCTGGATTTATTTGGTAATGATACGTTGTCTAATTATGTTCCGACAGCAGTGTTAGCTGTAGGTGTCATTATGCTGTCTGGGTATTGTATCTATGCCCAAAGGCATCCCAATCCACTTATTGATCTCAAGTTATTTGAAACCAGAACATTTTCAGTTGGTATCGGCAGTAATATTGCTACCCGTTTGAGTACAGGATCACTTTCTTTTCTTATTCCACTGATGTTACAGGTAGGTTTTGGTTACTCAGCAATTATTGCAGGTATTATGATGGCACCAAATGCTATTGGTTCTATCTTGGCAAAATCTTTTGTCACCCAGATACTGGCCAGATTCGGATACAGAAATACTCTATTTTGGGTCACTGTTATTATTGGATTAATGATTACCCAGTTTTCACTACAATCACCAGCATTGTCACTCGTGTTTTTGATCATTCCTCTATTTATATTGGGAATGGTTATGTCTACTCAATTTACAGCAATGAACACAATTACTCTTGGTGACTTAAATGAGGATAATGCCAGTGCCGGAAATAGCTTGCTGGCGGTGTCTCAACAGTTATCCATCAGCTTAGGTGTCACAGTCAGTGCAGCAATTCTGCGATTTTATGAGTCAGTGAGTTATGGTTCTACAATAGATCACTTTCACTATACGTTTATCACTATAGGTTCGATTACTCTGGTTTCTGCTTTTATCTTTCTGTTCTTAAATAAAGAGGATGGCAGCAACTTGGTTAAGAAAAAGCGAACTAAAAAATAATGTTGTTAACGTTGACTTACAGAATCAACAGGCCATCAATGCGTTTTTGCAACAAAGTCTCTATACAGCGGAGCATTCAGTTAGGTTACTTTCGGTATTAAGAATTAAACTACCATAGTAGCCACAAATTAACCCTGTTCAACCAGAAATGCATCAATTTCACTTCGCCACGGAACAGAAGGCTGCGCACCATGACGTGTCACCGCTATTGCCGCCGCGGCATGAGCAAAACGAATCGCCGATAATATTTCTTTCCCTTCCAATATTCCCGTCACTAAAACACCATTAAATGTGTCTCCTGCTGCAATCGTATCAATGGCTTTTACTTCAAACCCGGATACAACTTTTCCTTGTTTACCTTTCTCACTATACCATACTCCACGGCTTCCCAGCGTGATGATAACCGTTTCGATGCCTTTATTATGCAACGACTGAGCTGCTTTTTCGGCTCCGGCATCATCTGTTACCGAGACGCCTGTCAGATACTCTGCTTCTGTTTCATTGGGAGTAATAATATCCACTAGAGAAAGTAGCCGATCTGAGATTTTTTGGGCCGGAGCAGGATTCAAGATCACTTTGGTGTTGTGTTTTTTCGCTATTTCCGCAGCAAGTTGCACTGTGTCCAATGGCGTTTCAAGCTGTAGTAACAATGCATTCGCGTCTTTAATCACTTGCTCATAACGACGGAGATATTCTGGTGTAAGCGCACCATTCGCTCCGGCATTAATGCCAATGATATTTTCTCCCTGCTGATTGACAAAAATCAGCGCTACGCCAGTTGCTTCACCAGCAATAACTTCAATAGCAGAAGTATTGATATTATCTTTCACCAGTTGTTGGAGGACCTGTTCCCCAATATCATCCTGCCCAATACAAGCAATAAATGTAATGTTAGCCCCGCAACGGCCAGCAGCAACCGCCTGATTTGCTCCTTTTCCTCCGAATGCTACCTGATACCGCTCCCCTTGCACGGTTTCTCCCGGCCGAGGAAATGATTTGAGATTCAAGATGTGATCGACATTGATACTACCCATCACTACCAGTTTTGCCATACTCATTGCATTTATTCCTGCTAAATAATTTTAGTATATTGTCTTTAATCTGAGCCGCCAAAATGGCAGTCCCAACTTGAACTTCTTAAACAATCATTATCAATACAGAGATTAAATCAGGTATTCTCTGAATAGACTCAGGACAACAAAAGCTCAATAAACTCTCATTAAAGTCTTTGCATAGAATACATTTTACCTATAAATAAATGGAGGTAATTATTCAAACTGCGGCGTTCACAATATGCAATTGGTTGAGAAAATATCCCAGTTAAGCCAGTATCTGGAAAGTGGGCTATATGAAAGACGACAAGCTATTCGTCTTTGTCTGCTGGCAGCCTTATGTGGAGAAAGTGTTTTTCTTCTTGGCCCGCCGGGGATAGCCAAAAGTCTGATAGCACGTCGGCTAAAATTTGCTTTTCAGCGTGCTCATGCTTTTGAATATTTAATGACACGCTTTTCCACTCCAGAAGAAATTTTCGGTCCCCTTTCAATTCAAGCACTCAAAGATGAAGGGCGTTACCAACGCCTTACTGAAGGTTATTTACCAGAAGCAGAAATTGTTTTTCTGGATGAAATCTGGAAAGCGGGACCGGCCATTTTGAATACGTTGTTGACAGCAATTAATGAAAAGAAATTCAGGAATGGTAATCAGGAAGAACAGTTACCAATGAGGCTGTTAATCACAGCGTCTAATGAACTGCCTGATGCCGATAAGAGTCTGGAAGCCCTCTATGATCGCCTATTGATCCGCCTCTGGCTGGACAATATTCAAGAAAAGAAAAATTTTCGTGCCCTACTCACCGATCACCGTGATGAAAACTCTAACCCTGTACCGGATCATTTTCAAATTACAGATGAAGAGTTTGATCAATGGCAGGAGAAAATAAGCCACATCTCTTTGCCGGATCCTATTTTCGAGTTGATCTATCAATTGCGCCAGCAAATTCATGCTACAGAGCATGTCCCCCGCGTTTCAGATCGTCGATGGAAAAAGTCCATTCGTTTATTACAAGCCAGTGCATTTTTCAGTGGGAGAAACCGTATATCTCCACTGGATCTAGTGTTATTAAAAAATTGCCTATGGCACGATCTAAATAGTTTAAAATATTTGCCACAACTCCTGCATAACTTACTGACAGAACAAGCTTATCAACAACGTGCCTTGATGCAAAAAATGGATGAGCTATACCAACAGTGGATAAACTCCAGACAAGATGAAAATCATCATTTCCCCTTGCAACTAATCACGAAATCATCATTTTTGGGTCGTCATACACACTATACTCTCCCGGAAAATATCCATGAAAAAAAGCTGACACTATTTCTGTACCCTTCATTAAATCTACATGATCTTGCAGTTAACTTTATCGAAATAGATAAAAATGCATTGGAAAATTCACTTAAAAATAACAATAGAGTATTGCTTATCCGATTAAACGGAATAGGTTTTCCACAAAAAATTCCTTTTGAAATTAACGAAAAAAATCAGATTGAAATTCTAGATACCAGCCGAAACAGTGCAGTTTTATGCCGATTTGAACAACAGATCATTCTGGAAGAAAAGGTAAAGGTGCAATGGAATGCAAAATGGCTTTCTATACATGACGAAATTCAACAACAACACCAATTATTTAACCAACATCAACCCTGTTTATTTATAGAAGAACACTGGATTGCCAATATTGAGCAAAGTTTTCTCCAATTAACCGAAAGGTTAAAACAGCTACGATCAAAAGTGGGGTAGTAACATGCTAGCTTTAACAACACTTGATCTTTTGCTAGCCATTAATGAAAGTGAATTGATAGAGGAAACTATTTCAACGCTATTAAGCTCCCCTCAATTGGTCGCTTTCTGTAAAAAATTCCCAAAATTTAAAAAATCATTGCAGAAAGACATTCCAAACTGGCAGCAAACATTACGGCAAAAGCTCAAAGATGCCATTGTTCCTGTTCTTTTGGCCGAAGAATTTCAGTTATATCAACAAATAATAACTACAGAACCTGCTGTTTTTTACCGGCAACTTCCTCAACTTGTCGACAAACTCCAGCAAATCCAGTCTCCTTTTGCTAATGATGCTTTCACGTTGTGCGAAACATTATCTCAACACAGCCATGCAGGACATACGTTGTTTATTCAACGCTGGCGCAGCAGTTTGATCCTACAAGTCACAAAATTTCACAGGATACTGCTGGAACAAGAAAAAGATCAGTTACTGGCTGAGATCCAAAAACGATTAATAATCATGAATAACCTCGCTCCCGTATTTGACGAAAATGATCGTGCAGCGGGACGATTATGGGATATGAGCAAAGGACAACTTCATCTGGCAGCATATAAAATATCATTAATCACTCAATATGCTGAATTCCTCAAGCAACAATCTGAATTGGAAAAGCTGGCTCAATTATTAGGCCGTAACCAAGCTGCTAAATCAATTCCAAAAAATAGTGCTGACCTGGAAGCTTTCCCAAAAATTGAACGTATGCCAGATACTGTACCGGAACAGGTAAATGGACTCCAACAGAGTGACGATATCCTGAGACTTTTACCCACAGAGCTGGCCATGTTGGGGATTAAGGAGCTGGAGTACGACTTTTATCGTCGGCTGATAGAAAAAAAATTACTAACTTATTGTCTACAAGGGGATAACTGGCAGACAAAAACCGTATTAAAACCCGTTATTCACCATGACAATGAAGAACAACCCCAGGGACCATTTATTGTCTGTGTAGATACTTCTGGATCGATGGGAGGGTTCAATGAGCGTTGTGCCAAAGCATTTTGTCTGGCCTTGATGCGTATTGCTCTGGCTGATAATCGTCAATGTCATATCATATTGTTCTCCACAGAGATCATTCATTATAACTTAACGTCACAAGATGGGCTGACTCAGGCTGTACATTTTCTGGGACAAACTTTTAGAGGAGGAACCGATCTGGCTTTCTGTCTTAAAACAGTAACGGAGAAAATGAAAGAGTCTATCTGGAGAAATGCTGACACTGTTGTTATTTCGGATTTCATTGCCCAGCGTTTGCCGGAAGAGCTAATCCATCAGATACAAAGTCTGCAACAGCACCAAAAACACCGCTTCCATGCGGTATCCCTGTCCAATTACGGGAAGCCCGGTATCATGCAGATATTTGATCATATTTGGCGCTTTGATACCGGAATTACAAGCCGTTTACTGCGGAAATGGCGGCATTGAGCCAAAAACCATCCGACTAAAATTTATAACACAGCCTTACAGCACACCTTCAACAGATTCAATGATCTCCGGTGACCAAACACCACACTGAACCTGACCAATATGTGCCATTTGCAACAGTAACATCACTAAGCGAGATTGACCAATACCACCGCCGATAGTCTGTGGCATATCACCTTTTAGCAAAGATTGATGCCAATCGTATTGCAAACGCTCTTCATCACCAGTCAGTAAAAGCTGACGTTCCAGTGCTTCAACATCAACACGGATACCCATTGAAGAAATTTCAAACGCATCCTGCAAAACAGGGTTCCAGACGATAATGTCACCGTTCAGCCCTAAAAAACCATCGCTGTTTGGTGTCGTCCAATCGTCATAATCCGGTGCACGAACATCATGTGCCTGGCCATCAGACAACTTACCGCCGATCCCCATCAGGAAAATAGCACCAAATTCTTTGGCTGCTTCACGCTCACGACCTTTGGCATCCAGACCAGGATAACGTTTCAGAAGCTCTTCACTGTGAATGAAGTGAATTTGATCTGGCAGGAACGGTGCCAGACCAAATTCCTTACTGACTGCTTGTTGTGTTTCTTTTATCGCTTCGTAGATTTTACCTACTGTCTGTTTTAGATAGTCGAGTGAACGGTGACCTTCACCAACCACTTTTTCCCAATCCCACTGATCAACAAAGACCGAATGGATAGGAGTCAGGCGATCCTCATCAGGACGCAAAGCTTTCATGTGAGTATACAACCCTTGTTCTGCTTGAAAACCAAAGCGACCTAATGTCTTGCGTTTCCATTTAGCCAAAGAATGAACCACTTCAAAAGTGGCATCAGGCAATGTCTTAACTTTCACCTGTACGGCTTTCTCGTGGCCTGACAAGTTGTCTTGAGTTCCATCACCAAGACGGCTCAAAATTGGCCCCTGCACTTCGATTAAACCAAGTTGCTTCTCTAGCAGGCGTGAAAAGTAAGATTTCACAAAACTAATCTGTTGCTGTTTTTCAATAAAGGATGTTTTCATGATGCGACTCTCAAAATTTTTTAGTGACCCTGTGTCCTGTTGATATAGATTAAGCAACAAAATGGAGAACAAATTCAATATCTGATAATAAAAATATCCAAAAAGATTTATAAACGATAATTTTTACACTATAAAAATGAATATTATTCAAAAATAGGGATTAAAAATGGCGGAAATTTATCAGATCGACAATTTAGACCGTGACATCCTTCACGCTTTGATGGATAACGCGCGTACACCTTATGCAGAATTAGCCAAAAAATTCGCAGTCAGCCCAGGAACAATCCATGTCCGTGTGGAAAAAATGAAACAGGCAGGGATTATTTCAGGTACTCGAGTTGATATCAGTGCTAAGCAACTAGGGTTCGATGTGTGCTGTTTTATCGGCATTATCCTGAAAAGTGCTAAAGATTATCCGGCAGCATTACAGAAACTCGATAAACTGGATGAAGTGGTTGAAGTTTATTACACCACTGGACATTACAGTATATTTATCAAGGTAATGTGTCGTTCTATCGAATCCCTCCAGGATGTACTTATCAACAAGATCCAGACGATTGAAGAAATTCAGTCAACAGAGACGTTGATCTCCCTGCAAAACCCGATCATGAGGACAATCAGACCCTGAAATTAAAAGTAAATAACCACATTATCCACAAGTAGATCCCAGAAGATTCACAACGTACAATAGTTGTTCTTTAACGTTAGCAAGGATCAAGATGAGCACGATAACTTTAATCAGCGGTAGTACTATGGGTAGCGCTGAATACGTTGCTGAACACATGGCTGAGATCTTGGAAAATCATAGTTTTTCAACAAAAGTACTACACGGCCCTTCATTAGATGATCTTCCTCTGGAAGGGTTGTGGCTTGTGGTCACATCAACACATGGAGCTGGCGATTTACCGGAAAACCTACAACCTTTCGCAGATGCGATCATACAACAGCAACCAGATCTCAGCCGTGTGACATTTGGTGCAGTGGGTATTGGTAGTTCTGAATATGACACATTCTGTGGCGCTATAAGATCATTGGAACAATTATTGGAAGATCACAAAGCAAAAAGGATCGGCGATCGACTGGAAATAGACATCCAACAACACGAAATACCCGAAGATCCAGCCGAAGAATGGGTCAAAGAGTGGGCAAAGTTACTCTGATCAGATTAAAAATATAGCGATTAACTGTGGATAACTTTGATAAAAAGCAGGGGTTAACTCGTAGTTATCCATTTAATAACTGAGGCAGAATCTATCAACTGTGAATAACACGGCTTTTAGATCCCAGTTTATCCTACGTTGGATCACGGATCATTCACAACAAATGATCCTTTTCAGTGTTATGATCTTTCGATAGAAAATTCACTTATCCACAGATGATCGTGATCCTAATAAAAGATCCAATAAAGAGATCTTTAAATAAAAAGATCTTATTTTAAGTAATGATGATCAACTCCTACTTGGTCTAACGTCCAAACTTGAGTAGAATTCTCTTTCCCAATGCAAATTCATACGAAGCATTCTTACAATTAAAGGTTCGCACATGTTTTATCCAGAGCATTTTGACGTCATCATTATCGGCGGTGGTCACGCTGGTACTGAAGCAGCAATGGCAGCCGCACGTATGGGGCGTCAAACCTTATTACTGACTCACAACATTGATACTTTGGGCCAGATGTCATGTAATCCAGCCATTGGTGGGATCGGTAAAGGGCATCTGGTAAAAGAGATCGATGCACTTGGCGGTTTGATGGCAAAAGCAACCGATCTAGCTGGTATTCAGTTCAGAACACTCAATGCCAGCAAAGGCCCAGCTGTTCGAGCTACACGTGCACAAGCGGATCGTGTACTGTATCGACAGGCTGTAAGAACTGCATTGGAAAATCAATCTAACTTAATGATCTTCCAGCAATCTGTTGAGGATCTTATCGTTGAAAATGACGCTGTTACTGGTGTTGTTACACGTATGGGTTTAAAATTTAAGGCAAAGTCTGTTGTTTTAACAGTAGGTACTTTCCTTGACGGAAAAATTCATATTGGTTTAGAAAATTACAGTGGTGGACGTGCTGGTGATCCTCCTGCAATCGCTTTATCACATCGTTTACGTGAATTACCTCTGCGTGTTTCTCGCCTGAAAACAGGCACTCCGCCTCGTATTGATGCTCGAACCATTGATTTTAGCCAGCTTGAACAACAATTCGGTGATAACCCAACACCTGTATTCTCATTCATGGGCACCATGGATCAACATCCGCAACAGATCCCGTGTTATATCACCCATACCAATGAAAAAACCCATGCAGTGATCCGGGATAACTTGGATCGCAGCCCGATGTATGCGGGGATCATCGAGGGGATCGGCCCACGCTATTGTCCTTCTATCGAAGATAAAGTCATGCGTTTCGCAGATCGCAACGCGCATCAGATCTTCCTTGAACCAGAAGGACTCACCAGCAACGAAATCTATCCAAATGGGATTTCAACCAGTTTGCCATTTGACGTACAAATGCAGATCGTTCACTCCATGAAAGGAATGGAAAATGCACGTATTGTTCGTCCAGGTTATGCGATCGAATATGATTTCTTTGATCCACGTGATTTAAAACAAACACTGGAAAGTAAATTTATTAACGGTCTTTTCTTTGCCGGGCAGATCAACGGAACGACAGGTTATGAAGAAGCAGCAGCACAAGGATTGCTGGCAGGCCTAAACGCTGCCCGTTATGCCACAGGTGAAGAAGGGTGGTTCCCTCGTCGTGATCAAGCCTATATTGGTGTTCTGGTTGATGATCTATGCACATTGGGAACAAAAGAACCCTACCGGATGTTCACATCACGTGCAGAATATCGCTTGATGTTACGTGAAGACAATGCAGATCTTCGTCTGACTGAAAAAGGTCGTGAACTGGGGTTAGTTGATGATCTACGTTGGGAACATTATTCCCGCAAAGTTGAAATGATTGAACAAGAGCGCCAGCGTTTACGCGATATCTGGGTTCATCCAAAATCTGACAACTTGGATGAAATCAATCAAATGCTGAAAACACCACTGTCGAAAGAAGCTAATGGTGAAGATTTACTGCGTCGCCCGGAAATGAACTACGAATTATTGACATCAATGTCACGTTTTGCACCAGGGCTGACAGAACCTCAGGCGGCAGATCAGGTTGAGATCCAAGTAAAATACGAAGGTTATATTGCCCGTCAGCAAGAAGAGATCGAAAAACAATTGCGCAATGAGAACACGGCATTACCTGTCGATCTGGATTATAAACACGTTAGTGGGCTTTCTAATGAAGTTGTTGCAAAACTAAATGACCATAAGCCAAGTTCAATTGGTCAAGCTTCACGTATTTCTGGTATCACACCAGCAGCGATCTCCATCTTACTGGTATGGCTGAAAAAACAGGGTTTATTGCGCCGTAGCGCCTAAGAGGACAAAGCTTTGCTTAACAAATTGGAATCTCTGTTGGTGAAGACCGACATTGTCTTATCGTTGGAGCAGAAACAACAGCTTATTGCTTATGTAGATATGCTCAATAAATGGAATAAGGCTTACAATCTGACATCTGTCCGGGATCCTGAGCAGATGTTAGTCCGGCATATCATGGATAGCATTATAGTCAATCCATTCTTACAGGGAACACGATTTATTGATGTCGGTACAGGGCCTGGTTTGCCAGGCATTCCTTTGGCGATTGTGCGACCTGATTCTCATTTCACCTTATTGGATAGTTTGGGAAAACGAGTTCGTTTTTTGCGTCAGGTTCAACATGAATTGGGCCTCAATAACATTGAACCAGTACAGAGCAGGGTAGAAGAGTTTATTCCTGAAGTGCTTTTCAACGGCGTGATCAGCAGAGCATTTGCATCTTTACAAGATATGTTGTCATGGTGTCATCATCTCCCTGAAACCAATGATGGGCGTTTTTATGCTCTGAAAGGTGTGTTGCCGGAAGATGAGCTGGCTCAGTTACCTTTAGGGATCAGTCTTGATACTGTGGTCCCTCTGCAAATACCAGAACTGGAAGGGCAGCGTCATTTGGTTGTACTTAAACAAAACTGACTTTGCTGTTTATCAATAAAAGCTTAAATAATTAGTAACGCCAACCATAGTTATATTGTTACGGGTGTTACTAATTATATACCTCTATCGTTTCATTTTTATTTACGGATAGATCACAGAAAAATAACCTTCATTTTATATTGAGCAAATTGTTCTTTCTAAGAAGAGGCATCCATTTTCTTTATAAATAAATTTTAGAGAAAGTGTGAAAAATAAACCTTTAAGATTTCTTAGTGATATATCAGATAAAAATTGATAGCTATAATATTAATTATTTGATTTTATATGAAAAAATAAATGATTTTCATCACATATTTAATGGTTAGTGATATTAATGTTTTAATTTAGTGTGATATGTATCACGTTTAATTTTTGAGGCGATAGATTAATCGTTACAAAATATTAAATGGTATTTGTGAGCAATCTACCATCAAAGTTAGAAATTTAAATAATTATTCACTTTTTCGCTACTTATGGATTGAATTCATTTTGGCTGCCCGTATAATTTGCACGTTTTTGTCACTTGACACTCTTAAACAAAGACAGTTTTATACAACATTCAGCAAAGCCTGATATGCAATGGTGTACTTCAGGGAGAAAACAAAAGTCATGTCTGTATCCCTTTATAGCGGTAGAATTGCACTGAAACTGTTACTTTTGCAGTTAATGACTTTTGTTATTCTCAGTGCGGCTTTTTATACCAGAAGTATCGAATGGGGTGTTTCTGCTTTTGCTGGTGGGTTGGCATATTGGCTACCAAACGTCATTTTTATGCTGCTTACCCACTTCCAAAAGGCAAAAGAACGAAATGTTTCTGTACGTATTGCATGGTTCTTCGCTATTGGGGAAGGGGTTAAAGTTATCATTTCGATAGCTATGCTGATAGTTGCCTTAGGGGTGTTCAAGGCGGCATTTGCACCACTTGGTGTGGCCTATTTAGCGGTGCTGATTGTGCAGATCATCGCACCTGCCGTAATGAACGGTTAGTGTTTTTAACAATAAAAGGGTAAAAAGCATCATGTCTGCATCAGGAGAAGTTTCAACTTCAGAGTACATAAGTCACCACCTGAGACACCTTCAGTTAGACTTACGTACTTTTGAGTTGGTCAATCCCCACGCTAGTGGCTATGAAGCGACGTTCTGGACGTTGAACATTGACTCGCTTTTTTTCTCCGTCGTATTAGGGATGTTGTTTCTGTTTGTATTCAGGAGAGTCGCGGTTCGCGTTACTGATGGCGTACCGGGTAAATTCCAGACTGCAATAGAAATGATTATCGGTTTCGTTGATAACACTGTACGTGATATGTATCACGGGAAGAGCAAAGTGATTGCCCCTTTGGCTTTGACTGTGTTCGTCTGGGTGTTGTTGATGAACGCGTTGGACTTGCTGCCAATCGATTTCATTCCTTTGATCGGTGAACGTGTCTTCGGCTTGCCTGCTCTGCGTATTGTTCCAACAGCAGATGTTAGTGTCACCTTGTCGATGGCGCTTGGCGTCTTTGTCCTCATCCTGTTTTATAGCATTAAGATGAAAGGAATCGGTGGTTTTGCGAAGGAGCTGACATTGCAGCCTTTCAATCATCCACTGTTTATTCCGATTAACTTAATTCTGGAAGGGGTCAGCTTGCTGTCTAAACCTATATCACTCGGTCTGCGACTGTTTGGTAATATGTATGCTGGCGAACTGATCTTTATTCTTATTGCGGCTCTCTTACCGTTTTGGTCACAGTGGATGCTCAGCCTGCCGTGGGCGATTTTCCACATACTGATTATTACGTTACAAGCCTTTATTTTCATGGTTCTGACGATCGTTTATCTGTCGATGGCATCTGAAGAGCATTAATTTCTATCAATCATTAATAATGTTTTAACTGAAACAAACTGGAGACTGTCATGGATATAAACATGGATCTGCTGTACATAGCTGCCGCTATTCTAATGGGTTTGGCTGCTATCGGTGCTGCGATCGGTATCGGCATCCTTGGGGGCAAATTCTTGGAAGGCGCTGCTCGTCAGCCTGATCTGATCCCTCTGCTGCGTACTCAGTTCTTTATCGTTATGGGTCTGGTTGACGCCATCCCGATGATCGCTGTGGGCCTGGGCTTGTATATGATGTTCGCTGTTGGTGCCAAGTAACTAGTAGAACAGAAAATTACGCCGATTCATTAATTGAAATAGAGGTATTGTGCCGTGAATATTAACGCAACAATCCTCGGCCAGGCCATCGCGTTTGTCCTGTTTGTTTTGTTCTGTATGAAGTATGTATGGCCACCAATCATGGCGGCCATTGAAAAGCGTCAGAAAGAGATTGCTGACGGTTTGGCTTCAGCAGAGCGTGCTAAAAAGAACCTGGACTTAGCGCAAGCCAATGCGACCGACCAACTGAAAAAAGCGAAAGCAGACGCGCAAGCTATCATCGAGCAGGCTAACAAACAAAAAGCCCAGATGATTGATGATGCCAGAGCAGAAGCTGAGCTGGAACGTAACAAAATTGTAGCGCAGGCTTATGCTGAAGTTGAAGCTGAACGCAAGCGCGCTCGTGAAGAGCTACGTAAACAGGTTGCGATGTTGGCTATCGCTGGTGCCGAGAAAATCATCGAACGTTCCGTGGATGAAGCTGCTAACAGCGACATCGTTGATAAACTGGTCGCTGAACTGTAAGGAGGGAGGGGCATGTCTGAATTTGCTACTGTAGCTCGCCCCTACGCCAAAGCAGCTTTTGACTTTGCTGTGGAACACCAATCTCTCGAACATTGGCAGAACATGCTGGCGTTCGTTGCTGAGGTAACTCGCAATGAGCAGGTTGGTGAGCTGCTTTCCGGTTCATTAGCACCGGAAACGTTAGCCAATACCTTTATCACCATTTGTGGTGAGCAGGTAGATGAGCATGCTCATAACTTTATTCGTGTAATGGCAGAAAATGGTCGCTTGCTGGTGTTACCAGAAGTCTTCCAGCAATTTATCCAATTGCGTGCATCACTGGAATCAACTATTGATGTTGAAGTGATATCTGCATCCGAACTAAATGAGCAGCAGCAGGCTAAAATTTCTGCGGCGATGGAAAAACGTCTGTCACGCAAAGTGAAGCTGAATTGCAAAATTGACAAGTCTGTTATTGCCGGCGTGATTATCCGTGCGGGTGACATGGTGATCGATGGCAGTATTCGTGGCCGTCTGGATCGTTTAACAGACGTCTTGCAGTCTTAAGGGGACTGGAGCATATGCAACTGAATTCCACCGAAATCAGCGAACTGATCAAACAGCGTATTGCTCAGTTCAATGTCGTGAGCGAAGCTCACAATGAAGGTACGATTGTTTCCGTTAACGACGGTATCATTCGTATCCACGGTTTAGCCGATGTCATGCAGGGTGAAATGATCTCTCTGCCTGGCAACCGTTATGCAATTGCACTGAACCTGGAGCGTGACTCCGTTGGTGCTGTTGTGATGGGCCCGTATGCTGACTTGGCCGAAGGCATGAAAGTCAAGTGTACTGGTCGTATTTTGGAAGTACCTGTTGGTCGTGGTCTGCTTGGTCGTGTTGTTAATACACTGGGTGAGCCAATTGATGGTAAAGGCGCTGTTGAGCATGATGGTTTCTCACCTGTTGAAGTCATTGCTCCGGGTGTTATCGATCGTCAATCCGTTGATCAGCCTGTCCAGACAGGTTACAAATCTGTTGATGCCATGATCCCAATCGGCCGTGGTCAGCGTGAGCTGGTTATCGGTGACCGTCAGACCGGTAAAACTGCTCTGGCTATTGATGCGATCATCAACCAACGTGATTCCGGTATCAAATGTATCTATGTTGCGATTGGTCAGAAAGCATCAACCATTGCTAACGTAGTTCGTAAACTGGAAGAGCACGGCGCACTGGAAAACACAATTGTCGTTGTTGCATCTGCTTCAGAGTCTGCGGCATTGCAATATCTGGCACCATATTCCGGCTGTGCGATGGGTGAATACTTCCGCGATCGTGGGGAAGATGCCCTGATTGTTTACGATGACCTGTCTAAACAGGCTGTTGCTTACCGTCAGATTTCTCTGTTGCTGCGTCGTCCACCTGGACGTGAAGCATTCCCAGGTGACGTTTTCTACCTGCACTCCCGTCTGCTGGAGCGTGCAGCGCGTGTTAGCGCTGACTATGTAGAAAAATTCACTCATGGTGAAGTGAAAGGCCAAACAGGTTCTCTGACTGCGCTGCCAATCATCGAAACCCAGGCTGGTGACGTTTCTGCATTCGTACCAACAAACGTTATCTCAATCACTGATGGTCAGATCTTCCTTGAATCTGCTCTGTTCAACGCAGGTATTCGTCCGGCAGTTAACCCAGGGATTTCTGTATCCCGTGTAGGTGGGGCTGCTCAGACCAAGATTATCAAGAAACTGTCTGGTGGTATCCGTACAGCTCTGGCTCAGTATCGTGAACTGGCGGCATTCTCCCAGTTTGCATCTGATTTGGATGATGCGACTCGTAAGCAGTTGGATCACGGCCAGAAAGTGACTGAACTGCTGAAACAGAAACAGTATCAGCCAATGTCAATTGCGCAACAAGCTCTGTCTCTGTTTGCTGCTGAGCGTGGCTATCTGGAAGATGTCGAAATCGCGAAAGTGGTCAGTTTCGAATCTGCGCTGTTGGCATATGCCAGCCATGAACATGCTGATCTTCTGAAAGAGATTGACCAGTCTGGCGATTACAACGGAGAGATTGAAGCGAAGCTGAAAGCTCTGTTGGATTCCTTCAAGGCGACTCAGTCCTGGTAACACTATTCGGCCCTGTTTAATTGAACACGGGCCGTCTGGTTGAATTCGGAGAAGCAGAAATGGCCGGCGCAAAAGAGATACGTACCAAAATCGCCAGTGTGCAAAACACGCAGAAAATCACTAAAGCGATGGAAATGGTCGCCGCGTCCAAAATGCGTAAAACGCAGGATCGCATGGCGGCCAGCCGTCCTTATGCAGAGACCATTCGCAGTGTGATTGGACACCTTGCGTTAGGGAATCTGGAATACAAACACCCATACCTTGAAGAGCGTGAAGTGAAACGCGTTGGGTACGTGGTTGTTTCGACTGACCGTGGTTTATGTGGCGGTTTGAACATTAACTTGTTCAAAAAATTGCTGATAGAAATGAAAGACTGGTCTGATAAAAAAGTCCAGGTTGATTTGGCACTTATTGGATCAAAAGCGGTTTCTTTCTTTTCTTCTGTTGGTGGCAACATTGTTGCCCAGGTAACAGGGATGGGAGATAACCCATCATTGTCCGAGTTGATCGGGCCAGTCAGCGTCATGATGCAAGCATATGACGAAGGGCGTCTGGATAAATTGTATATAGTGACAAACAAGTTCAACAATACAATGTCCCAGGTTCCGACAATCACTCAGTTATTGCCTCTGCCAGCCGGAGACGATGAAACACTGAAGAAGAAGTCCTGGGATTATCTGTATGAACCTGATCCTAAGGCGCTGTTGGATACCCTGCTGCGCCGCTATATAGAATCGCAAGTTTATCAGGGCGTCGTTGAAAACCTGGCTAGTGAACAGGCCGCACGGATGGTAGCGATGAAAGCCGCAACCGATAATGGCGGCAACCTGATCAAAGAGTTGCAGTTGGTTTACAACAAGGCTCGTCAGGCCAGCATCACTCAGGAACTCACCGAAATCGTTTCGGGTGCTTCTGCGGTTTAATAGCTAGGTTTACGAATTACGTAGAGGATTCAAGATGGCTACTGGAAAGATTATCCAGGTAATCGGCGCCGTGGTGGACGTCGAATTCCCTCAGGACAACGTACCAAAAGTGTACGATGCTCTTGAGGTTAAAAACGGTGAAGAAAAACTGGTGCTGGAAGTTCAGCAGCAGTTAGGCGGCGGTATCGTTCGCTGTATTGCAATGGGTACCTCTGATGGTCTGCGCCGTAATTTAGACGTAGTTGATTTGGGGCATCCAATTGAAGTACCAGTAGGTGAAGCGACATTGGGTCGTATCATGAACGTACTGGGTGATCCAATTGATATGAAAGGTGAGATTGGCGAAAAAGAGCGTTGGTCAATTCACCGTACTGCACCAACCTATGAAGAGTTGTCTAACTCTCAGGAACTGCTGGAAACCGGTATTAAGGTTATGGACTTGATCTGCCCATTTGCAAAAGGGGGTAAGGTTGGTCTGTTTGGTGGTGCGGGTGTAGGTAAGACCGTTAACATGATGGAATTGATCCGTAACATCGCGGTCGAACATTCCGGTTACTCTGTATTTGCCGGTGTCGGTGAACGTACCCGTGAAGGTAACGATTTCTATCATGAAATGACGGATTCAAACGTACTGGACAAAGTATCTCTGGTATACGGTCAGATGAATGAGCCACCAGGAAACCGTCTGCGTGTTGCCCTGACTGGTCTGACTATGGCGGAAAAATTCCGTGATGAAGGACGTGACGTTCTGTTGTTCGTCGATAACATTTATCGTTATACCCTGGCAGGTACAGAAGTATCAGCACTATTGGGTCGTATGCCATCTGCGGTAGGTTATCAGCCAACATTGGCGGAAGAGATGGGGGTTCTGCAAGAACGTATCACCTCAACCAAAACGGGTTCAATCACTTCTGTACAGGCCGTTTACGTTCCTGCGGATGACTTGACTGACCCATCACCAGCGACAACTTTTGCTCACTTGGACGCAACTGTTGTATTGAGCCGTCAGATCGCCTCTCTGGGTATTTACCCGGCGGTTGATCCTCTGGATTCAACCAGCCGTCAGCTTGACCCACTTGTTGTTGGTCAAGAGCACTATGATGTTGCTCGTGGTGTTCAGTCAATCCTGCAACGTTATCAGGAACTGAAAGATATTATCGCCATTCTGGGTATGGATGAACTGTCAGAAGATGACAAACTGGTTGTTGCTCGTGCTCGTAAGATCCAGCGCTTCCTGTCTCAGCCATTCTTCGTTGCAGAAGTATTTACCGGTTCACCAGGTAAGTTCGTTCCTCTGAAAGACACTATCCGTGGCTTCAAAGGCATCCTGAACGGTGATTATGACCACCTGCCAGAGCAGGCGTTCTACATGGTTGGTACCATCGAAGAAGCTGTGGAAAAAGCTAAAAAGCTTTAATACGGTTGACGGGAGGTTGATATGGCTGCAATGACGTTCTCCCTGAACGTAGTCAGCGCTGAAAAACTAATGTTTGAAGGGCTGGTACAGAAAATTCAGGTGACTGGCAGTGAAGGTGAGTTGGGGATTTATCCTCAACACACTCCACTGCTTACTGCCATAAAACCGGGCATGATACGTATTGTTAAGCAGTTTGGTGAAGAAGAGTTTATCTACCTGTCAGGTGGTATTCTGGAAGTTCAGCCAAACGGCGTGATCGTACTGGCCGATACAGCGATCCGTGGTAAGGATTTGGATGAAGCCAAAGTGCTTGAAGCCAAGCGCAAGGCGGAAGAACATATCCGTAACTCCCACGGCGATGTTGATTATGCTCAGGCATCTGCTGAATTGTCGAAAGCGATTGCAAAACTTCGTGTAATCGAGCTGACAAAAAAGCTGATGTAGGATTGACCCGATTTCAGGTTTCAGCCGTACAAGCTATAACTTGAAAAATAAAGGGAACAGGCAGTAGATAAAAAGCCAGTTAGTAAAGCTAACTGGCTTTTTTGCATTGCGAAATATGTAGCAATTTATTTCGTAAACAGGTTTACTTTCACACTTAAGATTAGAATTGTCAGGTTTCTTATGTCTATTACACCTCAAGCAATTGTTCCGAATCCAGTTACTCCTAAGCCGATGAGTGCAAAAAGTGTTGTTATTCTGGCTGCTGGAAAGGGAACTCGGATGTATTCTGATCTCCCTAAAGTTTTGCACTTATTGGCAGGCAAGCCGATGGTTCAGCATGTTATTGATACAGCAATGGCATTGGGTGCCCAGCAAGTTCACCTGGTGTATGGGCATGGCGGTGATTTGATGAAACAAACACTTGCAAACCAAAAAATTGCTGGCCAAAAACTAAATTGGGTACTGCAAGCAGAACAGTTAGGTACTGGTCATGCTATGCAGCAGGCTGCACCACACTTTGTGGATGATGAAGATATTCTGATCCTCTATGGTGATGTGCCTCTGATTGCTAAAGATACGTTAGAGCGTCTTATCGAGGCTAAGCCAAAAGGTGGTATTGGTTTATTGACTGCTATTTTGGATAATCCAACCGGATATGGCCGTATCATTCGTGAAAATGGCGAAGTGACAGGCGAAGTAACGGGTATAGTCGAACAAAAAGATGCAACTGACGAACAGCGTAAAATTAACGAAATCAACACCGGTATTTTGGTAGCAAATGGGGGGGATTTGAAACGCTGGTTATCCAAATTGGAAAACAATAATGCGCAGGGTGAATATTACCTCACTGATGTTATTGCACTCGCACATAAAGAAGGCCGTCAGATAAAAGCAGTTCATCCAAGCCGTTTAAGTGAAATGGAAGGGGTTAATAATCGCCTTCAACTTTCTGCATTGGAACGTATTTACCAGTCTGAGCAGGCGGAAAAATTATTGCTGGCAGGCGTCATGTTACTGGATCCGGCGCGTTTTGATTTGCGCGGAACACTAGAACATGGCCGCGATATCATCATTGATACCAATGTGATTATTGAAGGTCATGTTGTATTGGGGAATAACGTTCAGATAGGCTCTGGTTGTATTCTGAAAAATTGCGTTATTAGTGATGGTGCAGTCATTAGCCCTTATACTGTCATTGAAGATTCTGAAATCGGCTCTGAATGTACTGTGGGGCCTTTTGCTCGTTTACGTCCAGGTTCTAAACTGGCGGAAAAAGCACATGTTGGCAATTTCGTGGAAATGAAAAAATCTTCCCTCGGCTTAGGTTCTAAGGCGGGACACTTGGCTTATCTTGGTGATTCTGAAATTGGCAATAATGTCAATATCGGTGCAGGAACCATTACCTGTAACTATGATGGTGCTAATAAATTTAAGACCATTATTGGCGATGACGTATTTGTGGGTTCTGATACCCAACTCGTTGCACCTGTAAACGTTGCTAAAGGTGCGACTATCGGAGCAGGAACCACGGTAACAAAAGATGTTGCTGAGAATGAGCTGGTCATCAGTCGTGTCAGGCAAACTCATATTCAGGGCTGGAAACGTCCCGTTAAGAAAAAATAAAATATATACATAATAAAAATCCCCATCTCTACCAAGCTCAGGGGCCGGCAAAGCCAGAACGCGATTTGCCGTAAGACAATCAGGTTGTACGACATAAAAAGGGCGTTGATTAGCCCTGTTTTTAGGAATGAAACACATGTGTGGAATCGTTGGTGCAGTAGCACAGCGTGATATAGCAGAAATATTGATCGAAGGTCTTCGTCGTCTGGAGTACCGTGGCTATGATTCTGCGGGTATGGCCGTTGTCGATAGCGAAAATCAGCTAACTCGTCTGCGTGAAGTGGGCAAAGTACAAATGTTGGCTGATGAAGCGGATAAACAGCCTGTTATCGGTGGTACAGGTATTGCTCATACTCGTTGGGCGACACACGGAGAACCAAGCGAGCGCAACGCGCATCCTCATGTTTCTGAACATATTGCGGTTGTACATAACGGTATTATTGAAAACCATGAAGAACTGCGTGAAGAATTGAAAGCACGTGGTTACAGCTTCTCTTCTGATACCGATACTGAAACCATTGCTCATCTTGTTCACTGGGAACAGCAACAAGGCGGCTCATTGCTGGAAGTGGTACAGCGTGTTATACCACAGTTGCGTGGCGCTTATGGCACCGTCATTATGGACAGCCATCAACCAGACGTGCTGATAGCGGCACGTTCTGGTAGCCCATTAGTCGTTGGATTGGGCGTCGGTGAAAACTTCTTGGCATCTGACCAACTGGCATTACTGCCTGTGACTCGCCGCTTTATCTATCTGGAAGAAGGTGACATCGTAGAAGTTACTCGCCGTACCGTTCGCATTTTTGATACACAAGGTGAAGCGGTTGAACGTGAGCAGATTGAATCCAATGTTCAGTATGATGCGGGTGATAAAGGTATCTACCGTCACTACATGCAGAAAGAGATTTACGAGCAGCCAATGGCAATTAAAAACACGCTGGAAGGCCGTTTGATCCATGGTGAAGTAAATCTGTCAGAGTTGGGTGCTAACGCAGAAGAATTACTGTCTCAGGTTGAACATATCCAGATCGTTGCCTGTGGAACTTCTTTCAATGCCGGTATGGTTTCACGCTACTGGTTTGAATCACTGGCGGGTATCCCGTGTGATGTGGAAATTGCCTCTGAATTCCGTTATCGCAAGCCAGCACGTCGTAAAGGAAGTCTGCTAATCACACTATCCCAATCTGGTGAAACAGCAGATACCTTAGCGGCACTGCGTTTATCCAAAGAGTTGGGTTATCTGACTTCATTGACTATCTGTAACGTAGCGGGTTCATCTCTGGTACGCGAATCTGACTTTGCCCTGATGACCAAAGCGGGCGCAGAAATTGGTGTTGCATCCACTAAAGCCTTTACTACTCAGTTAACTGTATTGCTGATGCTTGTGGCGTACATGGGACGCCTGAAAGGTGCTGATGCTTCTCTCGAACAAAATATTGTTCATGCACTGCATGCTCTGCCAAGCCGCATTGAAAGCATGTTGTCGAAGGACAAGGTTATCGAATCACTGGCTGAAGATTTCTCAGAAAAACATCACGCACTGTTCTTGGGCCGTGGCGATCAGTACCCGATCGCCGTTGAAGGTGCCCTGAAACTGAAAGAGATCTCCTACATTCACGCAGAAGCTTACGCTGCGGGTGAATTAAAACACGGGCCACTGGCACTGATTGATGCAGATATGCCGGTGATCATCGTCGCACCAAACAACGAACTGCTGGAAAAACTGAAATCCAACATTGAAGAAGTCCGCGCCCGTGGTGGATTGCTGTATGTCTTCGCTGATCAGGATGCAGGTTTCACCGACAGTGAAAACATGAAGATTATCTCTCTGCCACACGTAGAAGAGTTGATCGCTCCGATTTTCTATACCGTGCCGCTGCAATTGCTGTCTTATCACGTTGCATTGATCAAAGGCACAGATGTGGATCAGCCGAGGAATCTGGCGAAGTCGGTGACGGTGGAGTAACAGTATCATACTCCACTAATATGGTGTGGGATGACAAAATAGATCTAAACGAGACACTAGAGTTGTAAATTGAATAAATCCGGTTGTGCTGTATAAAAAGCATACCGGATTTTTTTATGGACAGATCGAAACAGTCACTTTCAGAGCCGGATATTGGGTTTACTACAAATATCCGGTGGAGTGATGTCAGGCTGCGTAGTCAGTTATAAAGTCATAATCATTTCATGCCAGGCCATGCCGCCATGGTCAGATTCGGAAGGTTTGATATATTCATAACCAAATTTCTTATACAAATCGACGTGATGAGTTTTACACATTAGATGAATCGCCTTCTTGCCCTGCTGTTTCATTAAGACAATAAATTCCCGCATTATGAGTGTAGCGTAGCCTTTGCCCTGATATGCAGGATCCAGCACCACCGACATAATCACAACGTTAGGTGCAGCAGCATCATGTCCAACCAATTCTTTGAACTCTTCATCTGACATCACGACTTCCCAGGCGCAGCCGGAGTTGATGAAGCCGACAACCTTGTCGTCCACTTCCAGGCATAAAAAACCTTCAGGATATTGTTGAATACGAGTGGCGATTTTTTCACGTGTTGCGGCCTCATATCCTTCGTAAGCTTCTGTTTCAATTACAAAACAACGGTCAAGATCCGTCATTTTAACTTTGCGAAATACAGGCTGCATCATAACATTCCCGTCAATGATTAAATATGGACAGCGCTGTTGTACCAGCTTATTATAATGCTAATACTGCATTTTATTCAGATAAAAAATGAAAGTTATGCATTCTTTCTTACGTAATATCGATCTCAACCTTTTGCTGGTTTTTGATGTGCTTTACCGTCAAAGAAAAGTTAATGAAGCAGCGAATGAACTTGCTATTAGCCCTTCTGCACTTAGTCATGCTCTGTCCAGACTAAGAATGTCGTTAGATGACCCGCTATTCATTAGATTAGATGGCCAAATGCGGCCAACCGCTAAAGCTGAACTCATCGCCCCTTCAATCACTGGTGCGTTAGCTAGCCTGTCCGCAAGTCTTAACACGAATGAGACATTTGATCCTGCCACCAATCATCAGGTGTTCCGTTTCGCGGTGACAGACTATACGGCAGCGGCTTTCTTCCCTGTGTTTATAGCTCGATTACAAAAGCTTGCCCCTAATATTGTTACCAAGGTGGTTTATTCATCAGGCTTTGATTCGTCAGATGATTTGCTCACCGGTAAAGTTGATTTTGCCGTGGGGTTTGAAGAAGGAGTGGCAGTACAACGTAAGGGTATTATGGCGATCGAAGGTTTTCAGGATGAGTATGTAGTGGCAGTCAGGAAAAAACATTCATTTATCCAAGAATCTCTTTCAATTGAAGATTACCTCTCTGTTGGCCATGTGGTAGTCAATCCCTGGAATGAACCCCATGGCACCATTGATCGTCTTTTGAAAGGGCTTAATGTCAAACGCAAGATTGTGGTGGAATTGCCAAGTCTGATGCCTGCTCCCCTGATTGTCGCTAACACTGATCTGGCCATTACTATGCCGAAAAGAGCCATAACAACCCTGTTTACTGCTACAGACTTAGCCGTATTTCCCACGCCATTCACCATTCCGCCTTATCGCTTAAAAGTGTATTTCAATCCAAGCTATAGCAATACCAAAGCCCACGATTGGATGAAAGAACAAATAGCCACGGCTAGCTCACTAGATGCTATTTGTCCCACCTAAAAGCTCTGAATGGTAGGACGCTTAGGCTTTAGTTTTTATGTTAATAGGGTTTTCAGACTTTCAATGTATTAGGAATTCTTTACTACACTTAAACGGTAACTTGCTGTGATTAAGGCAATGCTTTAACCGTTTAACGAAGAATATGAACCACGAGCATGAGTTTTGCTCAGTTGGCAATAAATGGAATTCCTCTGATGACAATTGAAAAAATCACCCTGAATTACCCAGAGTCCAAGAGTGCGGATATCACTCAAAAAAATATCGCTCAACTTAAACAACTTTTTCCTGAGGTATTTTCTGAAGGAAAAATTGACTTTGATGCTTTGAAAACGGTTCTTGGTGAGGCGATTGACGATAGCGACGAACGCTATAACTTTACATGGCACGGTAAGGCGCAATCACGTTTGATTGCGCAAACACCTTCGACAGGCACCTTACGCCCTTGTAAAGAAGAAAGTGTGAACTGGGATACCACGGAAAACTTGTTTATTGAAGGTGATAACCTTGAAGTCCTTAAAATATTACAAAAGTCTTACCATAAAAAGATAAAGATGATCTATATCGATCCGCCATATAATACCGGGAGCGATTTTGTTTATAAAGATAATTATCATGATAATATAAGGAACTATTTAGAAGTAACTCGGCAAATTAATATCAATGGACAATTGAATTCAACTAATAGAGAAACCTCTGGTAGGTATCACTCAAACTGGCTGAATATGATATTTTCACGGTTGCTCGTTGCTAAAAACTTACTTCATCCAGAAGGAATGATCTATATATCTATAGATGATAATGAAGTTTTTAATTTAGTGAAAGTTTGTGAGGAAATGTTTGGATATGATGCTGTTAAAATCATTGTGGTTAAAATGAGTGAAGCGAGTGGTCTAAAAATGGCTAATGTCAAAAAACTAGGCACTATTCCAAAATTAAAAGAATATATTATTGCTATAAAACCGAGTGGTATCAATAATATTGAATTTACACTAATAAAGAAACCTATGTGGGACTCGGAGTATAATATATACTTGGATAATTTTAGTAGGGAGAATAGAGACTTTTATGATTCTATAAAAAATTCGGAATATCTTAGTGATGATCAGTTAAAAAAACTAGATGAAATTTTATCAGGAATAACTTTAAAGTCTTTGTCCGAAGTATATAAAGGACCCGTTTCCAAAAAGAATGAATGGCTTTTCAATAATAGCTGGAGAATATGTCAGTGCGTCAAATCTAGTAGTGTTTACAAACTAAGCGAAGAAAAGAAGAAAAACAAAAAAATAAGTGATGTTTTTTCTGTTAAGTCAGCTCAGGGATTAGTATATCTTGTACGAGGAACATATCCAGAAACTAGTCGAGACCCTAGGCTACAATTAATATTTGCCTCTGATAACCTATTTGTTCATCCTGGTGATTTTTGGGCTCATATTAAAACTACAGGGCTTGATAATGAAGGTGGAGTCCCTTACAAAAATGGTAAAAAACCATTAAAGTTAGTGACTGAACTGATTAGCTCTTTAAAATGTCTTAATGATGGAGATATCGTTTTGGACTTCTTCGCTGGTTCAGCAACGACTGGTGAAGCGACAATGATAGTAAGTAAAAATAAAAATATTAAATTACATTATATATTAGTTCAATTACCTGAAAATTTAGAGGACACTTACAAATTAGCCAGTACTGATATCAAAAAGCAAATAAAAGAGTCTATGGATTACTTAAATGAACTGGGTAAGCCTCTTCTCTTAACAGAACTGGGAAAACAAAGAATTAGAATGAGTATTGAAAAATACAAAACTGAATCTCAAATAGATGGATTTAAAGTATTTAAGCTAGATAAAACTAATATCCGTTCTTGGGATGTTAACTTCGATAATTTGGAACCAGCACTTAAACTCGCATTAAAATCAATTAAAGATGATCGCTCGGTAGAAGATATTCTCTATGAAATCCTACTTAAATACGGTGTTGAATTAACCATCCGTGTTGAAGAGGTCACTGTAGAGGGTAAAAGAGTCTTTATTGTTGGCTCAGGTGCCTTAATGATTTGCCTGGATGATGACATCACCGAACAGGTGGTTGAAAGTATCGCCAAACTGAAAGAAAAGCTCAATCCAGAAAGCACTCAAATCGTTTTTAAAGACCAAGGCTTTGCAGACAGTGTTATCAAAACCAACGCGATTCAGATCCTAAAGCAGTATGGTATCAACGACGTAAAGAGCATTTAAGGTAATGATGATGAAGATTCAATTTAGATCGGACTTATTACACCAAACCAATGCAGTTGATGCTGTTTTAGGTGTGTTTGCAGGGCAGGAAACATTTCAATCTAATTTCACTGTCACAGATAAGATGTGGGCGAATCAACAACTGGATATCTTTGCTAAAAACAACGACCTCGGTGTCGGAAATGCTCTTACTTTATTGCCTGATGAGATTTATACCAACACACGTAATGTTCAGTTAAAAAATGGTTTGCCACAGGTTGAAAACACAAAGCAAGAACTGCCAAGTCTGGATTTCAGTGTTGAGATGGAAACAGGTACAGGTAAAACCTATGTGTACCTGCGCTCTATCTTTGAACTAAATCAGCGTCATGGACTGACAAAGTTTATTATCGTAGTACCGTCTATTGCGATTAAAGAAGGCGTCTATAAATCATTGCAAATCACAGAGCCACACTTCCGCGAACAGTATAAAAACGTTCAGTATGACTATTTTGTCTATGACTCATCAAAGCGCGAACAGGTGCGTAACTTTGCTACCAATGATTACATCCAAATTATGGTGATGAATATTGATGCGTTCAGTAAGTCATTCACCGATCCTACGAAAGAAACTACGGCGAATCTGATCCACCGTACAGATGACAGATTGAACGGGATGAAGCCTATTGAATTTATTCAGGCGACTCGCCCTGTCGTTATTATTGATGAACCGCAGTCAGTGGTATCAACGGCAAACCGAAAAGAAGCGATTAGCAGCTTAGCGCCATTGTGTACATTCCGTTATTCGGCCACGTTGGAAGAAGCACCACACCTGCTGTATAAGCTCGATGCTATTGATGCCTATGAGGGCAAACTGGTTAAGCAAATTGAAGTTGCTTCGCTGGAAGTTAAAGACGGGCATAACCATGCCTACATCAAGCTAGTGAGTGTTGATAATAAGAAATCCCCCATTTCTGCCAAGATTGAAATTGATGCTCAAACGCGCACAGGCAAGCTGCAACCACGTAAGGTAATCACTATCAAAGATGGTCAGATTAATGATTTATTTGAACTTTCTGGTGGGCGCAGTGTTTATGAAGGCTATATCGTTAACGATATTTATTGCGAAGAAGGTAATGAATATATTGATTTTACCAGTCGCGATGAAATTGTGCGCCTTGGGCAAGCCATTGGCGAAGTAGATTCGGACGCTTTCAAGCGCATTCAAATAGCCAAAACTATCGAAGAGCACCTGGAAAAAGAGTTGAAATTCTACCACAAGGTAACAACGGGTTATGACAAGCTCAACCATTCGAAAATCCTGAGCCAGAAAGGTATTAAGGTGCTGAGTCTGTTTTTTATCGATAAGGTTGCCAACTACCGCTGCTACTCTAAAGATGGCGTGCCTGTTCAGGGTAAGTTTGCCTGGTGGTTTGAAGAAGAATTTGCCAGGCAGGTTAGTAAGCCCAAATATCGCGTGTTGTACCCGATAATCTGGGATAATAATGGCGATAAATACACTATTAACGAAATAGCACTGCAAGAGCTCACCCAAACAGTGCACGATGGTTACTTTGCACAGGACAAGAAAAAAGACACTTCTGGCAACCCTCAGTTCACTGACTCGAAGCTTTCAGCTAAAGGCGAAGGGGGTAAAACCACGGCAGATGAGTCGGCCTATAATCTGATTATGAAAGATAAAGAAAAGCTTCTATCTATGGATGAGAAGTTGCGTTTTATTTTTTCACACTCAGCATTGAAAGAAGGCTGGGACAACCCGAATATTTTCCAGATTTGTACGTTGAATGAAACCCGTTCAGTCACTAAAAAACGACAGGAAATCGGTCGTGGCCTACGTTTAGCCGTTGATCAGTCTGGTGAACGCGTGCCTTACGGTTTTGAGGTAAATACCCTGACCGTTATGGCAAACGAATCTTATGAAAGCTTTGTTTCTGAATTGCAAAAAGAGATTGAAGCAGAAGAAGGCATTAAATTTGGTGTGGTTGAGTCTCACCAATTTGCCAACATCGTTGTTTCTGGTGAGTTGGAGCAGAAAGCCTTCTTGGGAGCGAAGGGGTCAGAAGAGATCTTCCAGCATCTTCTGTCTCAAGGTTATATTGATGGTAAAGGTAAGATTCAGGATGTGCTGAAAATTGCCATCAATAATAATGAGGTGAGTCTGCCTTCCCGTGTTGCTGAGTATACTGAGGCCATCGTTGCCATGTTGAAGAAGTTGGCAAAAGGCTTGAACGTGAAAAAACATGCAGAGAAGCGCTCTGTAGCCTTGTGTGAAGATACAAATGGTAAGCAGGTTGTACTTGGTGAAGACTTCAAAGCCCTTTGGGGACGTATTAAATACAAAACAACTTATCGTGTTAACTTTAATATCAACGAGCTAGTTGATAACTGTATCAAGGAAATTAGAGCGAATGTGGTTGTAGCCAGAGCCTGGTTTCAGTACACCAAAGTTAAGATTGCTGTTACTGAAGCTGAACTGAAAACCTACGATGAGAAAACCAAGATGCAGTATTATTGCAGTCGCAACTTCCAGTTGCCAGATATCGTGACTTATCTGACCGATCAGACCAATCTGACCCGCCAGACAATTATCGATATTCTGCTAGGTTTAGGCGATAAGCTGGAAGCCTTCAAAAATAATCCTCAGCGCTTTATCGAGTTAGCGGGTAAAGTTATCCGTAAACAGATGCGTATTGCCATTGTGGATGGAATTAAGTACCACCGTATTGGTGACGAGGCATACTATGCCCAAGAGCTTTTCCAAGAAGAAGAGCTGACTGGTTACTTCAAAGATATGGTGAAAGCTGAAAAATCGGTATATGACTACATCATTTGTGATTCAGATACTGAGCTTAACTTCGTTGAAAAGCTGGAAAATGCTGAAGAGGTGAAGATTTATTCCAAGCTGCCATCTTGGTTCAAGATTGATACTCCGCTAGGCAGTTACAATCCTGATTGGGCAGTAATCATTGATAAAGGTGATGGAGCCGGGGAGAAGCTTTACTTTGTGGTTGAAACGAAATCAAGCATATTCTCAGATGACCTGCGTGAAGCAGAAAACGCTAAGATCAAGTGTGGTGTTGAGCATTTCAATGCATTAAGTAAAGACAAAAATGGCAAAGAGGTGCCCAACGCTGCCAAGTTTGTTAAAGCCGATAACTTTGATACGTTCAGTGCTCATTTTGGATCTTAATAGCATCAAGGCATTAGCGCATAGTGCCTTCAGGTTACAGGCAAAGCACTGGTTTTTATCCGGCGCTCTGCCTTAATGTGTCGGGCAGGGTACGTACCGTAACTTTACCAATAAAATCAAATACTACCTTTATATTTATCTATTTCCTGATACGCTTCTGGTGGGATACCGAGTAATTCTGCAAAGGCAGATATAACAGGCGATAATCCCCTGCCATCAATTCAGAACGTAACTCAACCAAATGATCTAAATAATCTTTTGTATCGTCATCGTCCATATAGTAATCATTTTCGTCTACGGAAAAAGTGAATAACAGATAGTTTTCCCCTTTCTCGCAGATCACGGAATGCCCATCATCAATGCGCATAAATACCGAAGGGATCATATCTGGTGGCACTTTCAGGTAGCAAATAACCTGCCCCCAATCTGCATAATAGAACCCCACATCAAAATACTGAGCCATTAATCAAGAGGCAATGTTACAAAAATGGGGGTGGTCATAGCGTTATATGACAGATCTACTTAATACTCACCGTGGCAATATAATTAAGTTTTTTACGATTTCGCCGGAAGTAACGGAACATACACAGAAATTGTGGCCAGTTCTCTTTTTTCAGGGCGTTTTTCACAATGGTAAGCGCGCCGATAAAACCTTCATCATAGATAAGTCCTTGCGGTGACAGTAGTGTCATTGGCCCGCAATTGACAGAGACCTTACTGAACCCGGCATTTTTGAACAGATTTATCCACTCTTCTTTGAGCATGGGCTGGGCTTTCACGTGAATAGCCTGATGCATCTGTGTGAGGGTGACTGTTTTATCCTGTTGATTCCGTAATGCGATATCGTGAGTCAGCAAACGTCCTCCGGGTTTCAGTACCCGTAGATACTCCTGTAGCAAACAGGCTTTGGCTTTATTACTATACATTGTCAACATGGCCTCATTGATCACCACATCGAAACTGTTGTCATCAAAGGGAAGCCTGGAAGCATCTGCAAGGCGGATAGTGATCAGATGTGATAATCCTTTCTCGGCAATGTGTTTGCCCGCCTTTGCCAGTGCATCTTTATCCATATCGATTCCCACAATATGGCAATGGAAACGTTCAGCGATATCAATGGCTGTTGTTCCCATATTGCAGGCGATCTCCAACACAGCAGAGTCTTCTACGAGTGTGGAATGGGTCAACAGCCATTCGGTAGCTTTTTTTCCGCCGGGACGCAGGCGTTTTTTCCCCAAACGAGCCAGAAACTTATGTCCAGCTTCATGAGTTGTGATTTGTTCTTCCATATTGCCCCTTATTTTGCCGATGGTTTACCCGCGGGTTCCTTTAATATCACCAACAGCATTTTGGCTGGTTCAGGTGCATCCACAGCATGTGGGATATTGGCGGGCATGCGGACAATCTCTCCCTGTGTTGCGGTAACGGGTTTACCGTTGATGGTTAGAATAAGGCATCCTTCGATCACTATAACGATGGCGTCAAAGGGGGCGCTATGTTCAGAGAGTGACTGCCCTTCATCAAAGGCAAAGAGGGTGATATTGCCAGCACCATTTTTGGCCAGTACCCGTCTGGAGATCCTCTGTTCAGAGTAATTAATCAGGGCACTGATGGTCAGGGCTTCAGATGAAATGATTGTGTTGTCTTTCATGGTAATAATTCCTTATTAACAAAGATGTCTTTGTTATAGAAACAGTGGTTATCGAAACAGTGGGATCACGCCCTGTGTCTGTCGGTTTTGATGGTTGATGGGCGTGACTGCGATTGGGATCTGATAAAGCATCTGCAAATGAGGCTCTGTCAGAACGGTTTCAGTTTGTCCGAACTGGTAATTGCCATCGGTAAATAGCAATAGCGCGTGGTCCGCAATATGCAGCGCATGCTGGGGACAATGGCTGGTAAAAAGAATAGTCATTGAGCGGTTAGCGGCTAATTCCCGTAGAACCGTTAGCACATTGTCCTGATTGGCAAGATCGAGGGCGGAAGTTGGTTCATCCAGTATCAGAATTTCTGGTTCGCCAGCGAGTGCACGGGCGATCATCACCATCTGCTTTTCCCCACCGCTGAGTTGATCGAAAGGATGATCTGCCAGTTTGATTAATCCGAGATAATCAATGCATTGATCAATGATCCGGTAGTCATCTGCTGATGGAGAAGCATACCAGGGCAGATGGCGGATCCGTCCGAGACTAATCATGGTCTTAACCGAGTAAGTAAATGGAGATGCATTCAGTTGGGGTACATACGCGACAGGTGCATTGAGTGCTATATGGCCTGTCGCGCCTTTCTGCAAGCCAAGTAAGATCCGTAACAATGTTGTTTTACCTCGTCCGTTGGGTCCCAGAACGGCACCGATACTTCCCCTGAGCAGATGGAAATTTAGCGAGGTAAAAAATTGCCTTTTTCCGATAGTGTAATTGAGGTTATTAACGTGGATCATAGCGCTGTAACCTTTTTATTCATGGAGTGGATCAACAGGGCAAAAGCGGGTGCACCGATAAGGGCAGTAATAACACTGAGCGGGATTTCAGCATGGGTTATACAGCGGGCGAGGGTATCGACACCGATCATGTAGATCCCACCGATAATGGCGGAAGTGGGCAGGAGGATTCGGTGATCGTGACCAACCAGGATCCGTGCCATATGAGGAATAATTAAACCGACCCATCCGATTGTACCGGAGATTGCAACAGTTGCACTGGTGATCAGGGTGACACACAAGAGTATGAGCCAGCGTGTAGGAGTGACAGACATTCCGAGAGCCTGAGCATTTTCTTCTCCCAGTGATAACACATTGATACGAAAGCGTAGTGCAAAAATCAGACTGACAGCAATCAATATAACCGGCAGTAATATCCACAGTTTGAAATAGGTTGCACTGGCAAAACTGCCCATAAGCCAGAAAATAATCGACTGAAGGGTGTTGTTCGGATCTGCGAAACAGGTAATCAGCGAGATCAGTGCGCTAAAGAAAGCATTAATGATCACTCCGGCAAGAATCAGCATCAGTAACCGGCTGCCATAGCGGTTCGATCCCAACATAAATACCAGCATAATGGCGATAAATCCGCCGATAAAAGCGAAGCTGATGGTTATCAGCATGGAGGAAAAGAGCAGAATCGCCAGTGCACCTCCCAGTGCAGCACCGGAAGAAACACCGATGATCTGGGGGCCGACAAGAGGGTTACGGAAAATGCCCTGTAGAGCGGCACCGGAAACTGCCAGTCCGGCTCCGGCTAATGCGGCTATCAGCACGCGTGGCAGACGCACATATAACACAACATTTTCCGCTGTACGGGAGTAATCCCCGCTGCCCTGAATACCTGACAAGCTATCTGTAAGGATTTGGATCACTGTCAGAAAAGGCACGGAGTAGCGGCCTAAACTGAGTGCCGCTAACAGGGTCAGCAGAAGCAGCGTGAATAATACACACCATAGTAATCCACGGTTATTCATGAGGTTGCTCCATGAGTTTCAGGTAATCTCTTCCTTGCTGGTTCAGTTTGAGTTGCAGAATGTCGTCGATTTGTGATTCTGTGAGCCTGTAACCATAAAGCTGTTGGTAACGTTTATGGATTTCATCACGTAACGGCCAATGGATAGTATCAGGGTGGAAAATCATGGAGAGCCATTGCCAGTACAGCGGGGTTTCCTGATTAGGCGCATCCCAGATGAAACCGCCGATAGGAAGTTTATAAACCCGTTTATTTTTCACAGCAGTCACATCACTGAGTATCGGGTTGTGGTAGATATCAGCGGGAGAGAGACCAGCTTCAAAATTACCGAGCAGAATAATATCCGGATCCCATAGCAGAATTTGTTCGATATTCAGGGTTCGCGGGCCGATTAAATCACGGTTCAGGCTAACACCACCGGCAAGGGCAAAGTCCGCATTATTGTGTGAGGCTGACCCGAAGGTCTGAATGCGTTGATGGAAGTGGGAAAGGTACAGAACACGGGGGCGCTTTGCCTCAGGGATCTTATCGGTGATTATGCTTAACTGGCTAATAACCTCCTGCCGCCAGGAGATCATCTCCTCAGCTTTTTTGTCATGGCCGAGAGTGAGTCCCATCAGGCGGATCCACTCCTGTGTACAGGATTCTCCACCATAATTGAGCGTAGCAACTGTCAGGCCGGCATTACGCATCGGTGAAATAATGTCATCTCCTCGATGCCCCCATTGCCAGACAAGATCCGGCTGTACATTTAGCAATGCTTCAATATTGGGGGTAAAATTATTACCCACCATATCCGTACGGATATTGAGCACATCAGGAAAGATTTTACTCAGCATCCCATCCCGGGCGGCAACACCAGCAAAGGGATGCATTCCCACCAGTTTGTCACTGCTTTCATCAAGCCCTGCCAGCATGGATGCCGCAGGAATGGGGATCACAACGATACGTTCAGCAGGTATAGACAGGTGAATAACTTGTTGGGACATATCACGGAATTCAATAGCGCTATCCGTTGTTATACCAGCCGTTGCCACACCAGCAGCCATACTGGTGATATAGAATGTGGCAATGACCTTAAAAGTATTATTTATCATATGGTTATTTTATTCTCTAAATAATAACATAATTGATAATGAGTCTTATTATGATTTATATTTAAACGTATTTTATGGTGCACGAATGAGGATGACCTATGACATTTGTCAAAAACACATTTCCCCAGGATAAATTGATAACTATCCTGAAATCGTGTCCGCTATTTCGTGTCATTCCGAACGAGGGGCTGGTGTTGTTACTGGAAAATTGTGGTTATATTCAGTTTGAAACGGGAAGGATCCTCCATCATGAAGGCGAGCTTTTTAAATATTGTCCGCTGGTTATTGGTGGACAAATTGAAGTTTTCCGTAACTCATATCTGGGCAATGAGAAGGTTTTCGGTATTTTTCAGGCCGGTGAAATTGTGGCGATTGCTGCTGCCTTTATGCCTCATAACCGTTACCCCATGACATTAAGGGCAAGGGAAAAAGGTGAAGCGTTGCTGCTGGAGAAAAAAGACATTTTATTGTTATGTCAGCGTTATCCAGTGATCATGGAAAAACTGCTCGTACGCTTTAGTTTGAAGCTTTATGAGAACATCAATCATATCGACTGGCTGACATCCAGTTCTGCTGAGCAGCGTCTGGCGGCGTATCTGTTGGAGCTAACAAAACAACAGCAGACTGAAAATGTGCTTTTGCCATTATCCCGTGGGCAACTGGCCGCCAAACTGGGGATCCGTTATGAAACTCTGAGCCGGATTCTTTCCAGCTGGCGACAGAAAGAGGGTATCAATATTAAAAAAGGCAGGATTCAGATAAAAAACGGGGATTATCTTGCTCAACTGGCGATTTCAGCTCAACGCCCTTTTTAAGTCTGAATAATCCTGAGCTGAAAACCATCCCGGCAATAATTTAGCAGGGATGGTTATTTGAGATCTCAGAAATTATAGGTGATCCCGCCATTAACACTAAAACCCATACCAGGGAACAGGGTACTGTCTTTTTTGGTCACGGTGCGGTTAGCCACTGAAGTTGTAGCATAGCGCTCGCGGGTCAGATTATCGAAAGATAAATAGAGTGACCAGTTATCAGCGGGCTGATAATTGCCTTTAAATCCTAAGACGGCATAATGGTTATGCTTTTGGATGTCAAAGTGATTTTCGTGATCTACTGCCGTATCCGTTGGCATCCAGTGGAGGTTAGGGCCAAAGCGCCAGTTACCGATGTTATAAAGGACTTCCGTAGCGATAATATTGCGCGGAATACCAGCAATATAATTGCCGTTATACTCACCACCCACAAAGCGAAAATCGTTATATGTCCAGGAGATCCGATATTCCACATCACCGGAACCGACAGGGATCCGGCCTTTTAAGCCCGCCTCAAAACCTTGATGGCGGGTTTTGGCGGCATAATTAAAGACTCCCACCGCATTCCCTTCCGAATCATAGGTAGTGATATATTCATCTTTAATAAGGCTACGATAAAGTGCCAAATCCCATTTCAGGCTTTCTGATAATTGACCTTCGCCGCCGATTTCAAAAGTAACACCTTTCTGCGGTGCTAGTTTTGTCAGTTTTCCGTTGCTTGAATTAATGATTTCCCAGAATGTTGTCGGTTCCTGACTGGTACTGATATTGGCGAAATAACGCTGATTATCTGTGGGATGCCAAATAATACCGGCTTTTGGTGTCCAGAACGTCCAGTGCTGATTCAGGGAAACATCTTTGTCACGTTTATCCACGTCACGTTTAGCGTGTGTTCCTTTCAGATCGAGATTCAGGGTAAGGTCCGGCATCAGATGCAGTCCAACGCCAACGGAGCCATAGAGATTCTCCGCCCGCCCGTCATAGCGGCCAATCAGGGTCTTATCGGCAGGGGTTCCTTTACGGTTCTGCATCAGATTGGTTTTCAGCCCCATATGATCCCATGCGAATGCTGTCCGGTAAGTCACAGAGTCTGTTTCAATGTTATAGGTCAATTGTATGCCTTCACTGTGGCTCTGGCTGAAGCGGTAATAGGCTGGTGTGGTGAAACTGTCGTGGGTGCGGGTATGCCAGAGACCCGCACTTAACAGTTGATCACCGAGCTGCCAGTCAGAGCGGTTTGCCACACGGAATTGTTCAACATTACGGTGAGGATCCCGTAGCCATACCATGGGATAGACATCGGTAGGGTTGTCATTTAGAACTGCCTCAGAAACTGGGCCAGCCACATCAAAACGGAGATCTGTCCAGTTCAGCCAAGTTCGGTTTTCAAAGTTATCTGTCACATAACCGAAATTACTGCGCACAGTTTTCCGTTGTGAACTTGAATGCTTGCGATAACCGTCAAAATGATCATAGGTAAAATTAATACGTCCATCAAAATGATTATCATCACTTACGCCGCCAAAGGCGGCCTGAAGTCCTTCACGACCGTGAGAGCCATACTCATAGCGCAGGCGTCCCTGTTCGTTTCGTCCGGTATAGGAAATAACATCCAGTTCCCCACCCAGGCTGTTACTTTGCGGGTTCAGGCTATTTGCCCCGCGGCGTACGCTTACCATCATTGCATCACGCATTTCCAGCATACTGATATGGAAACTACCGTCAGCATCCGTCATTGGTAAACCATCTTGCATCAGCAAAACCCCACGGGCAAGCGGGGCGCTCTGGACTCCTGAACCACGGATATTCAGACGCGGCTGATCGATGCCTCCGAAGAAATTCTGTACCAAAATCCCTGGTTGATAATCCAGTGTGTCATGCAGTGTCGTGAGGCGGGTATCTTTTTCAATAACCGTCAGATTCGTTCCTCCGGCAACCGTTTTCAATTTTTCTTTTTCCCGCTGATAATTCGGGGAGAATTGGCTTTTTTGTGTGGCAGTCACAACTATGGTATCGCGGGGTGTGGCAGGCGATTGAGAGGCCGCTGTGGCAAAGGGAGTTATCCCGATTGCCAATGTGAAACAGTGTGTAAGTTGGCATTGTTTTGTCAGATTACGCATTTTCCTTAACCTTGATAAAGTTAATGATTATTATTTTCATTTGAAGGGCTAAAATAGAGGAGGTATCAGAGTTGGCCTATGATATTTGTCAAAAATGAGCAATCGAATGAAGGTAAGCAGACAAAGATAGAAAGAAAAATAGAAAGATCAGTCAGATCACTTATCTATGAGCTTCTGGTTTGGAAATCGTCTTTCTGCTCCAAATAATGCACCTTAAAATAGTATTCTAAAAATTCAACCGTTACTCTGATACGGGCAGACATAGCAAGACGTGTAACATAAACTGCCCATATATTCGCTGGCTGGTAATATTCAGGCAGAATATGAACTAAGGCGCCTGATTTAATATTTTCTCTGACATCCCAATACGAGCGTAAAGTAATACCATGACCCTCCAGACACCATTGGTGGATAATTTCACCATGATTGGATGACATTGGCCCGGTGACTTTCACCGATTGAGTACTGGTACTGTTTTGCAATTTCCAGATCCCGAAAGGGTGATCTCGTTCTTTGATCACCAGACAAGCGTGAGAAGGGAGTTCATTAATTGATTTTGGCATCGGGTTGCGGTCGAGGTTGGCCGGGGATGCACACAGGATCCGACGATTAGAAGCCAATTTGCGGGCAATAAGATTATCGTCAATATCGTCGCCAATACGAATATCCAGATCAATCCCCTCAGTAGCCAGATCGACAAGACGATCTTCCACATCAAAGCGAAGATCTAGCTGTGGATAAGTCTGGATCAATGCTGATAAAGCCGGGGCACAAATTTTCTGCCAAAACCGAAGCTACTGGTAATTCTGATTTTTCCTTGAGGTTCTTGTCGAAGTTCAGAAAGTTCATCAAGCATCTGATTAACATCATTCAGGATATGTTGTGCCCATTCATATATCCGCTCACCATCTTCTGTAATTGATACCCGGCGTGTTGTTCTGTGTAACAGGCTAACATTCAATACATTCCCTAATATGGCGATACGTTTGCTGATAAAAGCAGGAGAGGCTCCGATTTCTTGAGCAACGGCGACAAAACTTGCTCTCTTAGCCACTAAAAGAAAGACGCGCAGATCCTGTAAAAAAGGGAGATTATTCATAAATTGTAAATTATGTTTCTACATTTTTTATATTGAATACAAATCAATCAATTATAAGATATTTAAGAAGTCAATTCTGTATCCTGATAAATGAGAGATGTTCGATGAAAAAAACGTTTAAAATTGCTGCGATTCCGGGAGATGGAATTGGTCATGAAGTGCTTCCTGAAGGAATTCGGGTATTGCAGGCTGTAGCTGAAAAATGGGATCTCCGTTTATCGTTTTAACATTTTGAATGGGCCAGTTGCGATTATTATCTTAAACACGGCAAAATGATGCCCGATGATTGGTTTAATCAATTAATACAATTTGATGCCATTTATTTTGGCGCTGTTGGCTGGCCTGAAACGGTGCCTGATCATATTTCTCTTTGGGGGTCATTACTTAAATTTCGTCGTGATTTTCAGCAATATGTCAATTTGCGGCCTGTACGTCTCTTACCGGGAGTGCCTTGCCCGTTAGCGAACAAGAAACCGGAAGATATCGATTTTTATGTCGTCAGGGAAAATACCGAAGGGGAATATTCCACTATCGGCGGTCGTCTTTATGAAGGTACAGAACATGAAATAGTGATCCAGGGGGTTTTGGGGCGTCTTATTGATATGACATTTTTAATTGCAACTGTGGGAGCATTAACTATTTCTCTGGTGGTAACTGCATCCACATTAAGTGGCGGAATTTCTGTATTAATCGGCATACCGAATAATTTTATGGTTCAGGCTGGAATAACATTATTAGCAGCACTAATTTTTAGCTTAAGTTCTTATATTGGCATTGATAATGGTATGCGGCGTTTAAGCCAGATGGTAGGTTGAGGAGCATTGGGTTTTGCTTTTCTTGTTTTAATTGCAGGGCCTACAGAATTTACCATTAATAATATTATTCATGCGGTTGGTTTGACGACGCAAAATTTCTTGCAGATGAGCTTATTTACCGACCCTATGGGAGATGGGCAATTTACCCGTAGTTGGACGGTCTTTTATTGGTTATGGTGGATCTCATATACCCCCGGTGTTGCTTCATTCCACGGTTTTTGGCTATGGCCTTGTACGATGTATAACGTTACGCCCATCAGAGGCATGATGACGGTTATCTATATGAATTCCCGGTCGATGCAGAAACAACGCTGCAACATTACGATATTTACTTTACTAATGAAGACCTCACTCAAGAGCAAAAAGATTTAATCAAATTGCCATTAAGCGAGAAGAACATTCTCGTGGTGGATCGGCATTTATGCACGAAAAAGTGGTTATTGGCGATAAACTTGTTGTTTCTGAACCAAATAATTTATTCCCATTAGTATCCGAAGCTAAAAAACATATATTAATAGCGGGTGGAATTGGGATCACGCCTTTTATGTCCCATTTACATGAACTGGAACAGCAAAATGCAGAATATGAACTGCATTATTGCTGCCGAGATATGAATAAAAATGTGTTTCGGCAAGAAATAATGGCTTCGGAATTTAAGGATAAAGTTGTTTGCCACGTTTCATCCGAAGGTTCTCGTCTTGAACTCGATACTTTTATTGCTCAGTTACCAGAAGGAAGCCATGTTTATACATGTGGTTCAAATTCATTGAACGAAGGAGTAAAGCGAGCTGCACAAAAAGCCGGGTTTCCTGAACATCAGTTACATTTTGAGCCGTTTACTGTTGAAGATAAAACTGGAGATGAGTTTACCCTTGTGCTTGCCAGATCGGGCGTTGAGTTGGAGGTTGATAGTGAATCGACAATACTACAAGTTATCGAAAGAAATAACGTAGCGTCGGTTGAAAGTTTGTGTCGCGAAGGAGTATGCGGTACTTGTGAAACCATAATCTTAGAAGGCGAAGCAGACCACCGTGACCAATATTTTACTGATGAGGAAAAAGAGAGCCAAACATCAATGCTGATTTGTTGTTCCAGAGCGAAAGGAAAACGATTGGTACTTGATTTGTAAATTTAAAGCCTGCTTTTTTAAGCTGAACATAATAAATTAATTGCCAATGCTAAAAATATTAATGCAGTGATTTTATTTAAAATGTTTTGTATTTCTGGTTTATGAGATATTACTTCACTTAAATATCCTGATAAATATGAAATAATGGAAAACACAATAAAAGTGATGATAGAAAATATCACGCCAAGATATAATGACTGGAGTGAAATTGGGATGATATTTGTACTTTTATTGGTAAACTGAGGCAGAAAAGCCAAAAAGAAAATGATAATCTTGGGATTTGATAAATTCATCAGTATCCCTTTGCTGATGAGTTTTTTTGTATCATGAAAATTATCAGTATTTCCTTGAATAGAAAAAGGTTTAGCTTTGAAGGCACCCCAAGCCAGATAAGTTAGATAAATTATGCCAAAAATCCGAATAACTCCAAATGCTACTGCATTTTCTCGTAATATTGTTGCAATGCCTAATGATACTAAAGAAATATGTATTGCCAAACCAATACATAGACCAATGGTTATTAATATTCCAACTTTTCGTCCATTTATTGCCGATTGACTCAATATAAAAAGATTATCAGGGCCGGGTAAAAAGCATAAAAAAATTGAAATACTGATAAATGTAATTAATGTTTCTATAGATGGCATAATAATTACCGCTATTTTACTATTGATAAATTGGTTTGATTATATTAATGAAAGTAAATGATGTATAAAAGATGGAAAATCTACTTACGGGTATGAATTAATTTCATACCATGTCTGATTGTCCTTTCAAGGTGCGCTTTGATTAAAGGAAAACAAATTTCTCGGAACCATTTATGCTCTGGATCTTGATGATACTTGGCATGCCACAGTAAGTAGTATTGCTGCGGCTGGATATCAATGGGTAAGTATCTTATTTTCAAATCATAATTTTGGGCAAAATCAGCAGCGATATGCAATGGTATAGTGAGCATGGCATCTGTTTTTAACAGTAACTCAATGGCTGATTGGAAAAAAGGAACTGTAACCAAAATATTACGGTGGAGATCCATCATTGCTAATGTATGGTCAACGAAGCTATCTTTATCTCCGCCACCACTAATAAGAATATGCCGACTGTTAATATAGTCGTTAATGGTTAGCTCACTATCAGATTTAGGGTGATTATGTCTGAATACAACGACAAGTTGGTCTTCGGCCATTAACTTGCCATATAAATTATCAGGTATGGAGTCAGCAATAGTGGCCACTAAGTCAAGCTCTTGCCCGGCAAGTTTATTCAGGTTGTTTTTATACCACAATTTATATTCGATACTGACTTTAGGCGCTTCCCTTTCAATATGAAAAAAGATAGAAGGTAAGATGGCTTGGGCGACATAGTCGCTGGAGGCTAAGGTAAATTTCCTTTTACATTGACTTGGTTCTATTGATTCTGGTGCATATAGATTATCCAGTTGCTGCATCAATATTGGAAGCTGTGCTTTTAATTTCTCTCCTTTCTTGGTAAGGATAAATTTATTTGCCTCTCTTATCATAATCTTGTCATGAAAATCTTCACGGAGCTGATTTAATGTTTTACTCATCGCAGACTGTGTCACATTTAATTGTTTTGCTGATTCCGTCAAATTAAGTGTTCTCAGTATTGATATTAGAGCGGGTAGTAATTTGTAATTATTCAAAGTGTACTTTCCATATTAGCGGTTTTAATAATTATACGCACTTTAAGTGATAATTAATTTTTTATCCATGATTTTTCAATACTAATTAATTAAAAGAAATTTTTTAACAATCAGCTATGTATCTAATCATGATACTCCTGCCTCATAAATACAAATGGTTGTTCTATTGAATAAAAAATAACATACCGTCAGTAACGGGAGATTGATTTAATCAAAAGAGTACATTTATAGGGGAGGCAATAATATGGATAACCATTATGATGTTTTGATTATGGGAGCGGGCGTTTCTGGCATTGGTATGGCATGCCATTTGGCAAGAGAATGTCCTGACAAAAAAGTGGGGATCTTAGAGCGTCGTCACGCAATAGGTGGAACTTGGGATTTATTTCGCTATCCGGGGATTCGCACAGATTCAGATATGATGAGCTATGGCTATAAATTTCGTCCCTGGACAGATACCAGTATTTTTGCTGATGGGCCTTCAATTAGGCGCTATCTGAATTCAGCAGTAGAAGAGTATGAAATTGATAAGAAAATTCAGTTTGGATTAAAGATCACCAAAATTAACTGGTCAAATGAAACTCGCCAATGGACTGTTACCGCAATAGATGAAACCAGTGGAGAAACTCGGCAATTTACTTGTCATTTTCTTATCGGCGCGACGGGTTACTACAATCAGGATGAACCTTATGTACCTAAGCTCCCCGGCCTTGAAGATTTTAAAGGCACAATAGTTCATCCACAACACTGGCCTGAGACATTAGATTACAAACGAAAGCGGGTTGTTGTGATTGGAAGTGGCGCAACCGCAGTCACTTTACTTCCGGCAATGGCATATGAGACTGAGCATATTACTATGCTACAACGTTCCCCAAGTTATATTTTTTCAATACCGGGCAGGGATAAGATAGCTGAGTTTCTGAATGGCATTATTCCACAACGTTGGATTTATACATTAAGCCGAAAACGCAATATCTTATTTTTTAGCTTGTTATATAAAATCAGCCGGTATTTTCCTCACTTTTTGAAATCGTTATTGTTGGGATTAGCCCGCAGAAAAGTTGGCCCTGATTTTGACATGAAACACTTGACACCCAAGTATATGCCATGGGATGAACGGTTGTGCTTTGTGCCTGACAGCAATCTATTTAAGGTTCTGAAAGAGGGGAAAGCTTCTATCGTCACTGATCAAATTAAACGTATTACTGAAGACGGGATTTTATTGCAATCAGGTAAAAAATTATCTGCTGATATCATAGTGACAGCGACAGGGTTGCAATTACAACTGATGGGGGGAGCTGAGATTGCTATTGATGGTCAACCACAGCAAGGTAATAACATGATGTTCTATAAAGGGACATTGATACAGGATATTCCTAATTTTGCTTATCTATTTGGTTATATTAGCAACGCCTGGACATTAAAAGTTGATCTCTCAGCGGAATATATTTGTCGTTTATTACATGAAATGGATCGCCGTCAGGCTACGGTTGTGACACCACATGCTCAGCCGGATGAGGTAGTACCTGATAAACATTTATTTGGTGCCTTGCAATCTGGCTATGTGAAACGAGGCGAAGATGCACTTCCCCGTCAGGGACGCAGTCCAAATTGGCAAGTGTCACATGATTATCAAAAAGATAAACAAGTCTTACGGCAGCCAGTGGATGATCCCGCTCTGGAATGGTTGTAATCATAATCAGCCCGTTATGATAACGGGCGAATTATTTTTTATCAGATTTCAGAGTAATAAGGGGTCATGCTCCCAATAATTAGATCTTGTGATAAACTTCCCATTTTTTATTATGGGTGAGATATGGCTAAAGTTGATGTGGTTTGTCGTTACTGTCACAAAAATTTTTTGATTGGCTATTATTCTTTATTGAAATCAAGGAAATCTACAGCGTATTTAAGATATAAATTCAGGAGGAGATATTAGTTGATATAATTTTTTATTAAATGATCAATTAATAAATTATTTACTCCAGACTAATTATATTTGCAAAGGAATACCTGAATAAATTTCGATATGGTTTAAAAATGGCATGCGGATTGCCGCAAAATGGTTAGTTCTGTGGCGCATAAATTTACTTGCACCTTTTCTCATATTTTGTCAGCTTTAGTAGTGTCAGGGGTGCTGACAACGACTTTTTCAAGACAGGGTAACTATGATGAAAAGTGTAGGTTTTATCGGCTGGCGTGGTATGGTTGGCTCAGTATTGATGCAAAGAATGGTGGAAGAAGGGGATTTTAACCAGATCAAACCCGTTTTTTTTACGACTTCCCAACATGGACAACCAGCCCCAGAGTTTACTGGTAAGTCGGGCGTTTTGCAGGATGCTTTTGATATTGAAGCACTGAATGCGTTGGATATTATTATTAGTTGTCAGGGAGGGGATTATACCAATGAAATTTACCCCAAACTGAAAGCAACGGGCTGGCAGGGATATTGGATCGATGCGGCTTCTGCACTCCGCATGAATGATGATGCTGTCATTATTCTCGATCCTGTTAACCATCAACATATTCAGAACAGCCTGAATAAAGGGATTAAAACTTTTGTTGGCGGTAATTGTACTGTCAGTCTGATGCTAATGTCATTAGGTGGTTTGTTTGCTAATAATTTGATCGAGTGGGCATCAGTCTCAACCTACCAGGCAGCTTCTGGTGGTGGTGCTCGCCATATGCGCGAATTGTTGATGCAGATGGGCATGCTACATGATCAGGTTGCAGATGAACTGCAAAAACCGGCTTCTGCGATTTTAGATATTGAAAAGCGTGTAACTGATTTCACTCGCAGCGGTATTCTGCCGACCGACCAATTCGGTGTTCCTCTGGCGGGGAGTTTAATCCCGTGGATTGATAAGCAATTAGAAAATGGGCAGAGCCGTGAAGAGTGGAAAGGTCAGGCGGAAACCAACAAGATTTTGAATACGGGTGATGGCATCATTCCGGTTGATGGCCTGTGTGTTCGTATTGGAGCACTGCGTTGCCATAGTCAGGCATTTACCTTGAAATTGAAAAGAGATATTCCGATTCACGAAATTGAAACGTTGTTGGCATCCCATAATGATTGGGTTCGCGTGATCCCGAATGATCGCGAACTGACCATGCGTGAATTAACACCGGCGGCGGTGACGGGGACTTTGAATACACCAGTAGGGCGTCTGCGTAAGCTGAACATGGGGCCGGAATATCTGTCTGCCTTTACGGTTGGTGATCAGTTACTGTGGGGAGCGGCAGAGCCGTTGCGCCGTATGTTGCGGATTTTGTTGTAGTAAAGCATTTAATAGACCGCCATTATTGAATAAATATTGGTGGTTGTTTTGTTTTTTTATATCTTACACTTACGTAATAGGGGCAATCAGGATGTGTCGCCATTTTATGTTGGTCCCTGCATGCTAGTTTTTTATAAATTCTCATGTTATTGATTTTAAGATAATTTAGATCTCAGCGTTGTTTTTCACTTTCCGCAATTAGCTTATCACCTAGGTATTTTTAATGCCTGCCGCTCTTTCGGTGGAGCGCTGGCTAATTTCGTCAATGCACAGATAAAAGCATCTACATCAAGGGGTAACTGTCCGGTTTTCGATACTTGTCAAATGCACAAACAAGAGTTGTTCTCGATAGGTGAGTGATAGTAGCTTGAAACTGATTTGAGGTGTTTTAAATGGTAAGAACGGGCGGTTTAATTCGCCCGTTTAACATAAAAGGAGTTTAATTAACCATACTTCTTAGCGAAATCTTTATCTGAAATGCATAAATAGATAATAAATTCAATAAAAGAAATGATATAAGGAATAAACGTCCAGCAAAAAATAAGGTATAAAAACCCTGATCCTATTTTTCCTAGATAAAATCTATGCACCCCGATAAAACCAAGAAAGAAAGCTAATAGAGCTGCAGTTATTCTGCTTTTTTCACCTTGTGTTTCTTCTTTTTGAACTGCACCACAGCTAGGGCAAGAGCTTGCGGAGGTGTGGATTTCTTTTCCACAGCCACGGCAATAAACCATGTTTGACATATAAATATCCTTAGTGTTATCTATCTTATTCTTATTTATATTAAAACTATCAAGTTAAAAAACCAATGATTTTAAGAAAAATAAGACAGTCTCAGGGTGACCAATGGGAAGAAGGTTATAAATCCAATTTATTGATAGTGATGAATGTTTAGATAATAGCCAATTCTCAGACATGTACTGTCTCCCGACATTCCATTCATAGCCATATCTACGTTTTGTTTATGTGTGTCAGAATGACATGCGGTTCCAGTTGCCAAGAATGGCGATCGTTATTTCTGTATTTTGAATGTATCTTCCGAATAATTGGTGAGTATTATTTGCTAGCATGGTTAAGTTTCTCGATAAAAATTAAGGACACAACCCAGTAAAGCGATATCCTCCATTTGCGGCAGAAAATACCCATAATTTGCTGTTACTTGGGTCTAATATCATCGAATATGGTGCATCATCAATAAACCCAAGCCTGTTGTAGGCATTTGAAAGGTGTTTCGTTGCGGTCGTCAATTTTAATTTTCCATGATGGCCTGTTTGGTAGGACAAATTGACAGCTTTTTCTATCAATAAATAAGCACAATTTTGGATCCCCGGATGGGTAATCAGGTAACTGACTTCAGGATAATATGGGTAGTGATCATCTTCATTGTAGGTAAATAACATTATTCCAATGGGCACCATCAGAGAAGACACTGAGTCTGTTGGAAAGTGAGTTGTATAACAAACAAAGTAGGTATAATTGCAGCCTTGATATAAGGTACTATCTTTTTTTCTGATGCGAAATGATAAATTATCTTTCACTGTACATAACAGGCTATCTGTTATACAACATCGAAGATCCCATAATTCTTCGGTGGAAGGATTCGATTTTGCTTCTATATTGTCTCTTCTTCGATATGTATTTTCGATATGTGACAGCCATCCATCCTGTTGAATTGAATTATATAATTTCCTGACTGCCATTTCCGCTTCTTGCAATGTTGCTTTTTTGACTATTGGAATATATCCATTTATTAATCTGGGGTTGTGATGATTGACATTGATATTCAACATATTTTTGGAGGGCTGAGTATGGAAAGAGTTTGAGCGGGATAAAGTTCCAGATGACATTTTGTGTATATAGCTATTAAAAGAAGAATTTCTTTTTAACATAATAATAACCTCGATAGTAGAAATTGAATATGATTAATAATTTAAGCTACTCTTAACATTTAGGTTTAATATCTTATTGAGAATTAAAAATTCCTGATTTATATAATGAAAGTGAAATTTTTCTTATGTTATTAATGAGGTTATTTTTTGTTTTTTTATGACGAAATATCCTTAAATAATCGCTTCTTATCAGGATAAATAAATAAAGGATTTTTCAATTAATTTGAGAAGTAATATAAGGCAATTTTAGATGGTTTTCCAAGTAACCAATGAATATTTTATAGATAAATTTTGAACCGTCTTTTCCCCGGATAACATTTTAATTATCCGGGGCAGGAGTAGGAATATCAGATATCAATATTCGCAGCTTTCAGTGCGTTCTCTTCAATAAATGCACGACGAGGTTCAACGGCGTCACCCATCAGGGTGGTGAACAGTTGATCTGTCGCAATGGCATCTTTCACAGTGACACGCATCATACGGCGAGTTTCTGGGTTCATTGTAGTTTCCCACAACTGATCAGGGTTCATTTCCCCCAGACCTTTATAACGTTGGATAGAAAGACCACGGCGTGACTCTTTGCTCAGCCATTCCAGTGCTTGCTCAAAGCTACTTACTGCCAGACGGCGTTCGCCACGCTCAATATAAGCACCTTCTTCAATCAGATTACCGATCAATTCACCCAGTTTGCTGATGCGACGGTATTCGCCTCCGTGAATAAAATCGAAATCCAGATTGTAGTTAGTATCAACACCGTGTGTGCGGATGCACAGAACCGGCTCATAAACCTGACGCTCGCGATTTTCATGGATTTGGTAGCTGTAAGTGCTGCCATGTTGCTCTTTGTCATTCAGACGGATGGTCAGTGCACTTACCCATTCTTCCACTTTGGTCTGATCGGTTATGGCATCTTCCGTTAATACCGGATGGTAGATTAAGTTATTCAGTAGCGCCAACGGGTACAAGCGTTCCATGCGTTTGATTATTTTTTGTGTAGTATTGAATTCAGTTACCAGTTTTTCCAGTGCTTCGCCTTTTAGAGCCGGAGCGTGTGGATTGGTGTAAAGTGATGCACCATCCAGTGCAATGGACATTTGGTAGGCTTCCATTGCATCGTCGTCCTTGATGTATTGCTCCTGTTTGCCTTTTTTCACTTTGTACAGGGGTGGCTGAGCAATATAGACATAACCACGCTCAATGATTTCCGGCATCTGACGATAGAAAAATGTCAGCAACAGAGTACGAATATGGGAACCGTCAACGTCGGCGTCGGTCATGATGATAATGCTGTGATAACGCAGTTTATCCGGATTGTATTCATCACGGCCAATACCACAACCCAATGCGGTAATCAGGGTTGCCACTTCCTGTGAAGAGAGCATTTTGTCAAAACGCGCTTTTTCAACGTTCAGTATTTTACCTTTCAGTGGCAGGATAGCCTGATTTTTACGGTTGCGCCCCTGTTTGGCTGAACCGCCCGCAGAGTCACCCTCCACCAGATAGAGTTCGGACAGTGCAGGATCACGCTCCTGACAATCAGCCAGTTTGCCCGGCAGACCTGCCAGATCTAATGCGCCTTTGCGGCGGGTCATCTCACGCGCTTTACGGGCAGCTTCACGGGCACGTGCTGCGTCAATAATTTTGCCAACAACGGTTTTGGCATCGTTAGGGTTTTCCAGCAGGTATTCCACCAGCTTCTCGTTCATCATCGTTTCAACCGCAGTTTTCACTTCAGAAGAAACCAGTTTGTCTTTCGTTTGTGAAGAGAATTTCGGATCTGGAACTTTAACCGAAATAACCGCGATCAGACCTTCACGGGCATCATCACCGGTAGCACTGACTTTGGATTTTTTGTTGTACCCCTCTTTATCCATATAGCTATTGAGAGTACGGGTCATCGCTGTACGGAAGCCCACTAAGTGGGTTCCCCCATCGCGCTGAGGTATGTTGTTGGTAAAGCAATATATGTTTTCCTGGAAGCCATCATTCCATTGCATGGAAATTTCAACACCAATACCGTCTTTTTCAGTGGAGAAATAGAAAACATTCGGATGGATCGGGTTTTTATTGCGGCTCAGGAATTCAACAAATGCCTTAATACCCCCTTCATAATGGAAGAGATCTTCTGTATTGGTGCGCTTGTCAACTAAACGGATGGAAACGCCGGAGTTCAGGAATGATAATTCACGCAGACGTTTTGCCAAAATATCAAATTCGAAATCGGTGTTAATTTTGAACGTATCCATACTTGGCCAGAAACGCACAGTTGTTCCTGTTTGTTCTGTATCACCAACGACTTTCAGTGGTGCTTGCGGAACTCCATGATGGTAGGTCTGTTCATGTACTTTACCGTCACGACGGATAGTCAGTTCCAGTTTTTCAGATAAGGCGTTAACAACAGAAACCCCTACGCCATGCAGGCCGCCGGAAACCTTATAGGAGTTGTCATCGAATTTACCCCCCGCATGCAGCACGGTCATGATGACTTCCGCTGCTGAAACACCTTCTTCTTCGTGTATGTCGGTAGGAATACCGCGGCCATCATCCTGTACAGAAACTGAGTTATCTGCATGGATTGTGACAATTATTTTGTCACAATGGCCTGCGAGGGCTTCGTCGATAGCGTTGTCAACAACCTCGAAGACCATGTGGTGCAGGCCAGTACCATCATCGGTATCACCGATATACATGCCTGGACGTTTACGAACAGCATCCAGCCCTTTTAATACCTTGATACTTGAGGAGTCATATGTATTCGACATCAACGTTTCTCGCTTATCTTAATCCTGTGGTTGAACCTCTATACCCTTCGTCTTTCGAATTGCCGCTTTGTTGGCTGCACCTCGAAATCCATTGGGCATATTTTGCCATGTTCTACGCGAAACATCCTGCTATTTACATCAATCATGTCTGCAACTTGCTCAGGCGTTATTGCACTGACAAACACCTGGGCCTGCGTAGATTTCAGACGCTCGGCTAATAAATTACGACGACCGGCATCCAACTCAGAGGCAAAATCATCAAGCAGATACAGGCATTTTTGCCCGCTCTGTCGGGTGAAATATTCACCCTGTGCTAACCTCAGGGCACACATCAGTAACTTAAGCTGACCACGTGAGAGCATATCTTCTACAGATATGCCGTCTGCCCTGATCCGCAGATCGGCTTTGTGGGGACCGGATGCGGTATAGGTTAATGCTTTGTCGCGCTCAAACTGACGCGCGAGCAGTTCTGCATATTCACTTTCTTTATCCCAACCTTGTTGGAAAGAGATATTGAGAGTGAATTCAGGTAAAAATTGTTTGCAGGTTTTTTCAATATCTCCGGCAATACCTGCAATATATTCTGCACGCCATTGGCTTATCTGGGTCGCAAGCGGTGCAAGCTCGTGATCCCAGTGCTGGATCTGGTTATAACGGGTTACCTGTCGTAATGCCGCATTTCGTTGTTTGAGCAGCCTTTTCAGGTTGACCCAACCAGTAAAAAAACGCGGTTCATTATGAAAACAACCCCAATCAATAAAAGCACGGCGGTATTTCGGGCCACCATTCAACAGCGTAAAACCTTCTGGTGTGATAAGTTGCATCGGCAACATTTTTGCCAGCTCGGCAATTTTGTGCCCATCACTGCCATCAATTCTGACTTTGCTGTCACCCTGACGGTTTTTGCTTAATCCAACCGATAGCGTTCGTTCATGGGATTGTTGCTCCAGCCTCCCATGAAGAATGAACTCCTCACAATCCTGACGGATCACTCTTCCCGCCTGAACACTGCGAAAAGCGCGTCCATGGCCCAAGGTGTAAATGGATTCCAATACACTCGTTTTGCCGCTGCCATTTGGCCCAACAAGAAAATTAAATCCCGTTGCCAACGGCAAATCGGCATTTGCGATATTACGAAAATCGCGGATCAACAGACGCGAGAGAATCATGAGTTATGAATTAATACTTGTTACAGACGTATTCTTTACAGACGCATCGGCATCACGACATAAGTCGCTGCCTGACTGGCTGAATTCTCTATTTTTACACTGGATGTGGCGTCCGTCAGCAGTAAACTGACTTGCTCGCATTTTAATGCGTTGAGGACATCCAATACATAACTGACATTGAAGCCAATTTCCATTTCCGCGCCGTGATAATTGACGTCGACGATCTCTTCTGCTTCTTCTTGTTCCGGGTTATTTGCGGTAATTCGAAGCTGGTTTTCGCTTAGGTAAATGCGAACACCACGGAATTTTTCGTTGGATAAAATCGCAGCTCGTGAAAATGCCTGCTTAAGCATGTCACAATTTGCTTCCAGCGTTTTATCAGGATTCTTGGGCAGGACACGACGATAATCAGGGAAACGCCCATCAACCAGTTTTGAAGTAAATATAAAGTCACCAACGTGGGCGCGAATATTGTTGCTGCCAATCTGCAATTGGAGTGGGTTATCTCCACCATCCAGTAATCGCATTAATTCAATGACACCCTTACGAGGGACAATCACTGAGTGTGAAGGTAAACTCTGGCCGATATTCATTGAACAGACCGCCAGACGGTGGCCATCTGTAGCAACAGTACGCAGTTCTTCCCCTTCAGTTTCGAATAGCATACCGTTCAAATAATAGCGGACATCCTGATGTGCCATTGAGAATTGAGTAGACTCAATCAGACGTTTTAATGTTGCTTGTGGTAGTGAGAATTCAACTTCGCTTTGCCAGTCATCCAGATTGGGGAAATCGGATGCAGGTAGGGTAGAGAGTGAAAAACGACTGCGTCCGGAGCGAACCAGAATACGGTCACCATCCAGCTCAACGCTGATTTCCGCTCCGTCAGGCAATCCGCGCCAGATATCAAAGAACTTACGCGCGGGAATGGTGGTTGCTCCCTCTTCATGTGGCTGAGTGAGTGCTACACGAGCCTTCATTTCCATTTCTAAATCTGTACCTGTCAGTGACAGGGAGCCGGTTGTCACCTGCAACAATAAATTGCCTAAAATAGGCAGAGTAGGGCGGCCACCTAAAGGGCTGCTGACCTGCTGCAAGGGTTTTAATAATTGCTCACGTTCAATGATAAATTTCATAGCGCTAGGAAGATAATGTTCTGATTAAGTTAGAAAAATCTTCTTTGATGTCATGACTTTCTTCACGCAATTGTTCTATTTTACGACATGCGTGCAATACGGTTGTATGGTCACGACCACCAAAGGCATCCCCGATTTCAGGCAAGCTGTGATTTGTCAGCTCTTTTGCCAGCGCCATTGCCATCTGTCTTGGACGGGCAACAGAGCGTGAGCGGCGCTTGGAAAGCAGATCAGCAACTTTGATTTTGTAATATTCAGCGACTGTTTTCTGAATATTATCAATAGTTACCAGTTTTTCCTGTAGAGCCAATAAGTCACGTAATGCTTCGCGTACAAAATCAATAGTAATCGCCCGGCCAGTGAAATTGGCGTTGGCGATGACTCTGTTCAAAGCGCCTTCGAGTTCACGGACGTTGGATCGCAGGCGTTTAGCTATAAAGAAGGCCACTTCCCCCGGTAACTGAATCTGGTTTTCATCTGCTTTTTTCATCAGAATGGCAACTCGGGTTTCCAGCTCCGGTGGTTCAATAGCAACAGTTAATCCCCAGCCAAAACGGGATTTTAACCGATCTTCAACGCCATTAATCTCTTTTGGATAGCGATCTGATGTCAGAATAATCTGTTGATTACCTTCCAACAGAGCATTGAACGTGTGAAAGAATTCTTCTTGTGATCGCTCTTTATTAGCGAAAAATTGAATGTCATCAATAAGCAGGGCATCTACTGAACGATAATAACGCTTAAACTCTTCTATCGCATTGTTCTGCAACGCTTTAACCATGTCCTGTACAAAACGTTCAGAATGCATGTATACCACTTTGGCATTGGCTTTACGTGCCATGATGCTGTTGCCGACAGCATGTAAAAGGTGGGTTTTACCCAATCCCGTGCCTCCATAAAGGAATAGCGGGTTATATGCTCCTCCCGGATTATCGGCAACTTGTCTGGCTGCTGCCCTGGCGAGTTGGTTGGATTTACCTTCAACAAAGTTATCAAATGTATGTTTCGGATTTACGTTTGAACGATAGGATAACTCCGGCTGCGCTTTTGCATTATCCCAGCTCGGACGTACAGATAAACTGGATGGAGCAGTAGCCACCGGCATATCAGCAATGATTTTCTGAGACGTAGACTGGCTCGGTGAAACAGGCTTATTACCTACTTCAAAACGCAGTAATGGTACTTCAGGACCACAGAAATCATTTAATAACAAATTGATATTATTTATATATTTCTCTCTAACCCAATCCAATACAAAGCGATTAGGCGCATAAAGAGCCAAAGTGTTATTACTTAGTTCTGCCTGAAGGGGTCGTATCCACATACTGAATTCTGTGGCAGGTAACTCATCCTGCAAACGGGCAAGACATTGCTGCCAAAGCGAAAGTGACACGGCAAACTCCCCTAAAACAAGACCAATAAAAGAAACTGGAATAAATAGATACGTTATACTGGGCACAAGACATTACTATTTACCGATGAGAACGTTTTGACCGATAAGAATATTACCGATAAGAACATCTACCGATGAGAAAGCTCGCAGTACCTTGTGGCGACTTTTACTTTCATCGCTCTCCCAACGATCCGTACAGCGAGATCGGAATCGTGACCAATGATCATAACGCAAAAGACGATATAAATCCTCATTCTTTTACACAGCTTTGACGCTTTTTATCCACAGGGAGATCACCACGCGTTGGTACTCGTAGAATATAAAGCCCATAGAAGATACTGTAGTGTAATCATGGTATATAGCAAATCCCATTTAGTTATCGTTTAAAATTCAAAGGGAAAACAGCAGTATAATTACCAACCAAATGTCAGGATCTGTGTTGCATCCTTGCGCTTTGTTAAACAGTCCGTATAATCTTGCACCCTGTGTGTAATGCCGAACGATTTTTTTCCGGCTGTGGCTGGTGGAAGTCAGGGTTAACACTTTAAATAGCAAAATATTAGGTAGCAACAAGTCTGACACCGATTGAAGCGCGGTCAGGCTCGCGTCATCTTGGATTGACTAAGGGTAGTACATTTTATTACAATCCTGCCTCTTTCTATATATTGATGTTGCGATTGAGGCATCGGTGTCTACTTATTTCTCACTGGTCGCCAACGCATTTGCTGAATCAGTTACAAATTTTAAGTTAGGTAGAAATCGCTATGAAACGCACTTTTCAACCATCCGTACTGAAGCGTAACCGTACTCACGGCTTCCGCGCTCGTATGGCCACTAAAAATGGTCGTCAGGTTCTGGCTCGCCGTCGTGCGAAAGGCCGTGCTCGTCTGACTGTTTCTAAGTAATAAAGCTAACCATTCCAAGTGGTTAAGCTCGCTTTTCCGAGGGAGTTACGTTTGTTAACTCCCGAGCATTTCACTTATGTTTTCCAGCAGCCACAACGGGCAAGTTCCGCAGAGATCACCATCCTTGGACGCCTTAATGAGCTGGGGCATCCCCGCATCGGTCTAACCGTCGCCAAAAAAAATGTTAAACGCGCCCATGAGCGTAATCGTATTAAGCGATTGGCTCGTGAAAGTTTTCGTTTAAACCAACATAAATTGCCTTCCATGGATTTTGTCATTTTGGTGAGGAAAGGGGTCGCTGAGCTTGATAATCGTGAGCTAACGGAAACGTTAGGCAAATTATGGCGTCGTCACTGTCGCTTGGCTCGCGCCTCTTGATTATTTTAATCAGAGGTTATCAGTTAGTGATTAGTCCACTACTGGGGCCTCGTTGTCGTTTCAACCCTACTTGTTCCCAATATGGTATTGAGGCATTACGCAGGTTTGGAATGATAAAAGGCAGTTGGTTAACGGTGAAACGCGTATTAAAATGCCACCCTTTACACGAAGGTGGTGATGATCCTGTCCCACCTAGAAAAAACGAAGATAACAGAGAACATTAACGATGGATTCGCAACGCAATCTCCTTCTCATCGCTTTGCTGTTTGTTTCGTTCTTGGTCTGGCAGGCGTGGGAGAATGATAAGAACCCACAACCAACAGTACAGATCTCGCACCAAACAAGTACGCTGGGTAGCGAAGCAGGCAATGGGCAAGGCAAACTGATCACCGTGAAAACGGATGTGCTTACGTTGCACATCAATACCCGTGGTGGTGATATTGAAGAGGCTGACCTGCTGGCCTATCCTGATACTATGGGTTCCAAAACACCATTCAAACTGCTTGAATCAACCCCTGAATTTACTTATCAGGCTCAAAGTGGATTAGTGGGTCAAGATGGTCCTGATAACGCAAAACGTTATAAAGAACGTCCTTTATATAGCACAACACAAACGAATTATGTTCTGGCTGATGATCAGAATGAGTTGCGTATTCCGATGACTTACACTGCGCCGGATGGTGTAGTTTACGTTAAAACATTTGTTCTGAAACGTGGCGATTACGCGGTTTCAGTTGATTACAGCATCGATAACGTGACTGACAAGCCATTAGAAGTTGCGTTTTTTGGTAAGCTGAAACAGAGCGTTGAATTACCAACGCATCGTGATACAGGTAGCAACAACTTTGCTCTGCACACTTATCGTGGTGCTGCTTATTCATCAGATGATGAAAAGTACAAAAAATACAGCTTTAGTGATATTGAAGATAAGGATTTATCTTTATCTACAAAAGGTGGCTGGATAGCGATGTTGCAGCAATACTTTGCTACAGCTTGGATCCCGAATCAAAACGAAACCAGCACTTTCTACACTCGACATCAGGATAAAAAATTAGCGGAAATCTGGTATCAAGGTGCTTCTGTTGATGTCGCTCCTCACAGTAAACAGTCCGTTTCTTCTACCTTGTGGGTTGGCCCTGAAATTCAGGACAAAATGGCAGCGGTTGCTCCACATCTGGATCTGACTGTTGATTACGGTTGGTTGTGGTTTATTTCCCAACCTTTGTTCAAGCTATTGAAATTCCTGCATGAGTTCATCGGTAACTGGGGCTTTTCCATTATTGCGATTACCTTTATCGTGCGTGGTATCATGTACCCGCTGACTAAGGCGCAATATACCTCTATGGCGAAAATGCGTCTGTTGCAGCCTAAAATTACTGCGATGCGTGAGCGTTACGGTGATGATCGTCAGCGCATGAGTCAGGAAATGATGGCGTTGTACAAGACAGAGAAAGTAAACCCATTGGGTGGCTGTTTGCCTCTGTTGATTCAGATGCCAATCTTCCTTGCATTGTATTACATGCTGATGGGATCTGTTGAACTGCGTCATGCACCATTTATGGGCTGGATTAAGGACTTGTCTGCCCAAGACCCGTATTACATCCTGCCATTGCTGATGGGTGTGACTATGTTTGTGATCCAGAAACTGTCACCAACTACCGTCACTGACCCAATGCAGCAGAAGATCATGACTTATATGCCAGTCGTGTTTACTATCTTCTTCCTGTGGTTCCCGTCTGGTCTGGTGCTGTATTATATCGTCAGTAACCTGGTTACTATTATCCAACAGCAGGTTATTTTCCGCAGTCTGGAAAAACGTGGGTTACATACTCGCGAAAAGAAAGTAGACCTTTCTAAAAAATAAGTCTTTTAAAAATAGATTTTTTAAAAAATATAATAGAGGGCGGTCATTGGCCGCCTTTGCTATTTCAGAAAATGGGTAAAAGAGAGAATTTCATGAATACCACCGATACGATAGTCGCTCAGGCCACTCCTCCGGGACGAGGCGGTGTAGGCATTCTGCGTATTTCTGGCCCCAAAGCTGCGGAAGTTGCTGAGGTGGTATTGGGAAAACTCCCGAAACCCCGTTATGCCGACTACCTGCCGTTTTGTGATCTGGATGGTTCTGTATTAGATCAAGGTATTGCCCTTTATTTTCCTGGCCCTAACTCATTTACCGGTGAAGATGTGCTGGAGCTCCAAGGGCATGGCGGGCCGGTTATTCTTGATTTACTGTTGAAACGTATTCTGGCAATTTCCGGTGTACGCATCGCAAATCCGGGAGAGTTTTCTGAGCGCGCATTTCTGAATGATAAACTTGATTTAGCTCAGGCTGAGGCAATTGCGGATCTGATTGATGCCAGCTCAGAACAGGCTGCCCGTTCTGCAATGAACTCTTTGCAAGGAACATTCTCCAAACAGGTTCATCAAATGGTGGAAGCGCTGACTGACCTGCGTATCTATGTTGAAGCGGCGATTGATTTTCCTGATGAAGAAATTGATTTTCTTTCCGATGGCAAGATAGAGGCCAAGTTGGATGAAGTGATTGCAGAACTTGAGCAAGTTCGTTCACAAGCACGTCAAGGCAGTCTTTTGCGTGAAGGGATGAACGTGGTGATCGCCGGTCGTCCAAATGCAGGTAAATCCAGTTTGCTGAATGCGTTGGCTGGCCGTGAAGCTGCGATTGTCACCGATATTGCGGGGACAACACGTGATGTTTTACGCGAGCATATTCATATTGATGGCATGCCGTTGCATGTGATTGATACCGCAGGTTTGCGTGAAGCCAGTGATGAAGTAGAGCGCATTGGTATCGAACGCGCATGGCAAGAAATCGAACAAGCTGACAGAGTACTGTTTATGGTGGACAGTACGACAACCAATGCTACCGAGCCTGCACAAATCTGGCCGGAATTTATGGCAAGTCTGCCTGCATCTTTGCCTATTACGGTTATTCGTAATAAAACAGATATGACCGGAGAAGAAACCGGTGTATCAGAGGTAAATGGTCATTCATTGATCCGCCTTTCTGCCCGTGAAGGTGATGGCATTAATTTGCTGCGTGATCATCTAAAAGAAACCATGGGCTTCAACAGTAATACCGAAGGCGGTTTTCTTGCCCGTCGTCGTCACTTACAGGCCCTGAATACCGCAGCAGAACATTTGCAGGAAGGTCATCAACAATTAGTATTTGCCCGTTCAGGAGAGTTGTTGGCGGAAGAACTGCGTTTAGCACAACAAGCATTGAGTGAAATCACGGGAGAATTTACTTCTGATGATCTGCTTGGCCGGATTTTCTCAAGTTTTTGTATTGGGAAGTAATATTCTGAAAGTCCCAAAAACATAAAGCTATTTCAAATGATATCGGCTGATTTGAAAAATTTTATTCACTGAGGGAAAAGATTCTAATCCATTGTGCTCCGATTTTAGTTTTTTGGAGCACAGTTTTTGGAGATTTAGTTATCCCCGCAATACAGCATAAATTCCGGGAAAAATCTTTCAGTAAAAATTGCGGGTTCATGCAAGAAGTGATGAAAAGAACCGGAATATCCAGGGCAACTGACTTCAAGCTAAAAAATGATTTGTCAATCCAACTCAAAGCTAATTTTCAGTGTGATATCTGCCGCCAGATTTGCAGGTTTCGGGCCAATAGATTTAGCAAGACTGAGTGCTTTTAATGCCTCATTATCCATTGCACTGTAACCGGAGGATTGAACGACTCTGGCTGCGGTGATGGAACCATCATTTTGCAGTGTAAAATTGACGGTCACCGTGCCTTCCTGTCTCATTCGTCTTGCTTTGCGGGGATAACGTTTATGACGTTCAATTTCCTGTCTGAGTTTTGTGCGGTAATTATCTGATTCACTATGACCTTGACCCATCACTGGTTGTGAAGTTGTTGCTCTGCTCATGCCGCCTTGTGAATTGATCTGCTCAAGGCCATTGGTTTCCAGCTCTTTTAGGTGCTGTTTCTGAGCGGGTTGAACGGATTGTTTTTCTCCATTTTCTTTCGGTTTTTCTTTTGGTTTTTCTTTCCGCTGCTTTTTCGGCTTTTGAATGTTAACTGGCTCGACAGGTTTCTCGATCTTTTTTTCTGTTTGAACTTTTTTATCCAGTGTAATTGCTGGTGTTGTTGGTGATTCAGGAACAGTTGGCAATAGCTGAGATAATTCAACAAACTCCGGTTCCTCCTTCCACGATGAAACCGCTACCATAGTGATCGAAAACTCTTTTTCAGGCGAATTTTGGTTGAGATGTTGAGCACTCTCATCGTAAGAATCTGTATGTCGGTTTAACAGCCATATCAGACTGGTATGCACTAAAACAGCAATCAGGATACCAACCAGAAAGCGTTTATTGAGTGTCAATGGAACATAGTTAACAGGGTTGTCTGATATCGCTGTGTTGATCATATTATCCTCTAAAACTGGCTGGTAAGACTGAGTTTAAAGGTTCTGCCCGGTGCCGGTATCATTGAGCGCGTCAGCGGATCAAGATAATAGCGGTTGGTTAAGTTAGTACCAGTCAGCTCCATTGATAGGGTAGGGGTGATCTGATAGCTAACATAAGCATCGACAGTGAATACCGGATTCCAGCGCATTGGATTGTTGGACTGCCCTTTGTAAACATCTGGCAAGATATTCATCAGCCATTTTTCATCTTTGTTTTCCGCTCCGCTGTGATAGAGCATCCGGCTGCCTAGCTCCAGTTTTTCATCAAACAGACGTCCGCCGATATTCAGATTAGCTGAATATTTCGGTTGAATGGAAGTACGCAGATAACCTCCTGGAAAACCACCGTCAATACACTCAGGGATACCATAACGATTCTGGGAGTCGATTCTTGCGACTGAGTTATTGTCACACACCTTGTTTTTCATATTGTAGACCAAGCCAATATCGGTAAAAACACTACCGTTGTCGTAACGCGCCTGTAACTCCAGACCAGCCAGTTTTTGTTTATCCAGTTGGGAGAAACGATAGGTATTATCCCGGTCGAACACATTTTCAATAACAGTATTGTAATAGGAGAGTTTGATATCGGCATTGCGTTCAGCATTAACCAATTGGCTGAAATCATAGACGAAGCCCACTTCTGTGGTTTTGGCTCGTTCTGGTTTGAAGTTTAGGCCTGTGTAATTTGCTTTAAAGCCTGAAAAGCCGACAGTATCTTCAAAAATACTCGGCATTCTTACTGCTTCAGCATAACGGGTATAGATTCGGAGATTGTCGGTGATATAGGCCGTAGCAGAAAATGTTGGTGCCCATGCGTGATCCTTACGTTTTGGGGCTGGTTCCCAGGGATTGGTAGGATCAGAGCCAGATACACTATTTGCATCGACTACCATGCCGTATTCATATTTATAAACTTCTTTGCCAGTTATTGGATCGATGATTCTCTCATTCATATCAAGCTGACCGTTGAAATAGGGGTTTTGGTTCTTTTTGAGCTGACCATTACTGGAATCATATTCCCAAGTGAATTCTTCTTGAACCATCCAACGCATCTGCTCATGGCGATCAATTTTGGATTTAATTTTTTTTACTTTATTACGTAACTCTTTTTTTTCTTTTCTGTTAAGTTTGGAATAATAATCGTTATTCTGCTTTTTCTTAAAATATTCCGATTCTTCTGCTGTTAGTGTTCGCCAATAACTCATCTCATGCCCGATGGAATCACCCACTTTTTTATAACGTCCATCTCTCGCGGCACGACGTTCATTGAGAAAATCATCTTTGGACCAATAGGAAACACGTTTAGCACCCGCGCTTAATGCCAGCCATGAAGCAGGGCGCCAATCAAAGTTAAAAGCGAGATTGATTTCTTGACGTTGCCCTTTCCTTGCCGGTGACTGGAAAAAGTACATATTTTGGGGATTATACTCATCGTTGGAATCCAGATGTTCGCGTTGGAAATTTCCTATCAGGGTCAAGTCCAGATTGCGGGTCAGCTCAAATTTATTAGAAATATCCACGCCCCAGCGATTATTTTGGGAATTGGTGACGGCTGTATTTATCAATGTGCCATCAATATCGGGGGTCTTTTTGTCGCGCTCGTTTTCCCATTTATAATCCCGGCTAACCGGACTACGGGGATATCCACCCGCGGTATTGGTATTCCCTGTCGTGCGGGTTGTCCACAAGTTTATATCGAAATCGATATAGGGATTTTCAGCAGGGTGCCATTTATAAGTCAGGTTGGCTGCTTGTTGACGGACATTAGCCAGCGGCCATTGAGGAACCACATTATCTTCAGCAAGTACCATTGCCAGTCTTGAAGGCATAATATCGCCAAAATCCATGCGAGTATTGCGAAAACCAAGTTGTAGTGCTTGATCATCGGTGAAGTGCCAGGTGTTTTTGATTAACACAGATTGCATCTCACTGGAAGTATTAGGAACTTCATTACCGGGGCGGTAGATGCGGGCAGCAAAGGGCAAATAAGGGTCTAAACTTGTTTGTGGTTCAGTCATCAGTTTTTTATCGGCTTCTGTAACGGCTTCATCATAACGATGGGCTCCACCTTTACCGGCAAAATAGTTACCCTGACGGCGATAAGCATAAGCCAGCATCAAATCAAAATATTGCTGCCTTGTGCCCACGGCGATACGGAATGCATTGTCTTTGAAACCAAACAGTTTATTGTCTTTTGATGAATGTGGCGTGATTTTCAAGGCAGGATCAGTTTCAGCATCTTTGTAGGTAAAGTCAGGAATATCGCGGTAATCCTGCCCCAGTGACAAAGAAGGGATACGCTCTCTGACTGAATTACTACTGGTTTCCAGTTTGGTATTGATGCCAAACGTTTCTCCTTCCGGCACCACATCATCAATATTTAGTGTTTTGATAGCGACTGCGCCCCCGATAGATCCTTTGACTTTACGATTCAGGGAGGGGCCTTTTTCGATTTCAATACTGCTGATTAAGTTTGGGTCAATATAGTTGCGGTTATTAGCACCGTTGTAACCACGCCCAACGGTAATGGCCTGTTCCGTTCCATCAATAGTGACGGGAACACGTCCCTGCCCCTGAATACCACGGATATTAATATCTAAGGCACCACTATTGCGGGCATCACCGCTGTATACACCTGCGGCACCTTTAATGACGTCAGCAGGAGATGCACCTTTGTAGCGCTCGATCTGCTTTTTGCCGATATAGATATTGGAAATATCTTTGTCATAGACCGCATCATAACCGGTTTCATCTTTATGACTGCTATCTGTAACCCGAATTTTGCCTAAATCAGTCTTGCCGTTTGGGGCTGTGGTCGCAGGTTTGGATTCAGCAAACAGAGGTGGTGCTGCCAGTGAAAATGCCAGTGATAAGGCCACTGTGGTGGGGGTAAGCCGGGTTTTGAGTCGATATGCCATTGATATTTCCTGCCTCAATTATCATCGTACAAATAAAAATCATCAGATTTTGCTTAAAAATATTTTTCCAGCCTGATCAGCACTTCGTTTTTGTTAAAGCTGTACAACCAATCCACATTGCTGTGATTGCGTCGGTGGCGGAAAGTCACAGAGGGGGTCATGCCCAATATTTCAGCGGCAGGAATTTTGATAACAGCAGTGTAAATCTGCTCCGTATCCTGACGTCTGGCCCTAAGCATCGGGCTGTAAGCGCCAAAGCGCCGATCCCGCAGTGTGGCAAATAGTGAACCATTGATACCGCGGTAGATTTGCCCGGCAATCCCGGCACGTGCACCCCATTGTTGATAACGGTCTGCGGGATGCAGGTCGTTATCCCGGTAAACCCAGTCACCGCCGCCAAACAGGATAAATTCTTTGTTAATGGCGTGGGATAAGGTGAGGTAAGAAGAGGTGAGTGCGCCATCTTTTCTGCGGTAATGTTGCTGATGGCGCAATTGTTTGTGCTCAAGTTCAATATTAAGCACTGTTTGGGAGGTAATTCCCCATCTCCACTCAGTTTTGAGACCTGTGGCGCGATAAAAGGTATCACCAGCCCGCTGCTTATATTCAAACACAGGGCCAAAAGAGATATTGTGGTTCCTGTTTTTATAATTATAGCCGCCGATTAGCTGGAAAGTGTTTTCGTTCTCATCATGGTAATCACGATAGTTTTCACCATAAATCAGACCACGCCCAAAAATACCGTGATGGCCGATAAGCTGGTAGCGCCGGTTTAATGTAGCATCATAAGACATCCCCCACGCCTTGATGGCTCTGGGGACTTGGCTTTGAAAGAATCGATTATTCTTTAGGTCATAATACTGAGAGAAGCTTTCCTGATCAGGAGACATATTGACGTTATCGTTATAGGCATAACCAGCAGAGAATGAGCCACGCCAACCATTTCTCAGTTTTATGGCTTCCAGGTAACTGTTAATGTTCTTTAAAACTGCTTCTGGTAACTGTTGCGGTTCACTCGATGCTGAGAACAGGTCTTCAGCTTCCCGGTTTTTATGATCTTCAAAATAGACACGAGCTAATTCTAGTTTGATGCGAAGAAAATCGGGTTGTTGTTTCAGAATTTGTTGATAATGATAGGCAGCGAGATCCAGGTCACCTTCAAGACGTGCCAGCCCACCCTGGGCAAAATTCACCAACATAACATCATGCCCGGATAATTTTTGGTAAGCGGCGAGAAAGCGACTGACATCCGGCCATTGTCGGTGGTTTACGGCAAGATAGAGAGCCTGACCGATATCATTTAGATTATTTTCTACCTGAAATGTTCGCCCATTAATGACAATAGATGAAGCGTCGTCCTCGGTAAAAATGGGATCAGGGGTAATCAGATTGGTTTCTTTTTCCTGTTGATTATGTTGTGCCTCTTGCCAGATTTTATGTGAGGTATCTTCATCCGCATAAGTGGATAAAGAAAAGCATAAGGCTATCAATGCTGTTAATAATATTGGCGTTTTTCTATTGTCAAACATTGGGGAAACCAGATCACAAAGTTCATGCTATTAGAAAAAATAAAAACAGAGAACAGTGCCCATTTGGGGCACTGTTCTCTAAAAAATTAACAATTACTGTTTAGTACCACCGAAGGCGGTATCTTTGGATCTGTCATCGTCAAATTTGGCATATCCAGCCAGACTGGATGCATTATCTCCAAAGAAGTGACCTTCTGTTGTCCCGACAAGGTTGCCAATGTTAGCGTCGCCCTCAAACTTAGCATCGGCATAGATATCGGCATCAATATTTATTGTCATTGCAGCATTTGACATCGAACCAATCAGTGTTTTTTCACCAAAATCTGCGGTAAATTCACCGGACAGAGCATTATTACCGCTGTATTGGTTAATACCTGTTACTGTATAAGTTGCTGTACCATCGGTTGGAATGTTGGTAGTGACATCCTTGCCAGCGTAATAAACCGTATGGGTTGAGTCATCGGCATTACCCGTCTGGGACCATTCACCAAAGTAAACATCCGCATTGGCAACTTTGCTGAAATGAAATACTCCCATACTACCGTGCGTACCCGGAGCACCCGCCATTGAGATATTATGAATGCCATTATTATCGGCTGGAGCCATACGGGTCAGACCAGCAAACCCAGTGATCTGACCACCGTAGACGGAACTGACACCTATACCCGGTTCACCCGCTCCGCCACCGTGTGGACCACGACCCGCTTCGGTTTTCCCAACCTTAATATATGATGGTGTACTTACTTGACTCTGACCAAATCCTACTGCTGCCTGAGCCTGTGCCATAAATCCTAAGACGCCTACAGCGGCGACTAATACTTTAATCTTTCTCATTATTATCCTCGCTTGGAATAGGGGTTCCTTTTTACCCCATCATGAAAAATGAACTGATTTACTGCGCAAAGAAAATTACACTTTTCATATGATAATGTAAATGATAATAATTCTTGTTTGTTTTTTGGTGTGTGGAGTGGTTAATGGTGGATTTTACATAATATGTTGAATTTATTTAATTTTTATATTTTTTGATAGAAGGGTGACAATTTTCTTTTTGTCAAAAATGTGAGGTTGGTAAACTTAAACACTTTATATTGTTGTGGTATTAATAATCTAATTTTATTCAGTGAAATAGTTACTTATACTCGGAGAAGCTTTTTTTGTATGAGCATAACGCGAATTCTATTAAGAATGTCTTTATATTTATCAATCTGATATTTGTTTAATATGGAACCTGTTATGGACACCAGAATCATTATTCAATCAGCTAAAGAAAGGAAAGATTTCAGGGAAGAATCCTATGATATTATCAGTGCCAGTTGGCCGGAATTTGTAGATCATGGTGAGGTGGTCGAGCAATATTGGGATACGTTATATGAGCCTGATTTTAGTCATTTTCAAAAATGTGCCATCCTTAAACAAGGGCAACAAGAACGTCTGATTGGATTATTGAATTCAATTCCTTTTCCGTGGGAGCAAACTTCCTTAAATCAACTGCCTGACGATGGTTGGGATGCAGTATTGCGTAAGGGTGCAGAGGCTAAGGGAAAAAAGCAAGCAAATATGCTGTCAGCTTTGTCTGTGACTGTTGATCCTGAATTCCGTGGACATCATGTTCCGGCTTTATTAATTGATAGTGTGAAACAAACCGCGCGTGAAGCAGGGTTGCAAGGGATGGTTGTTCCTGTCAGGCCAAGTCTGAAAAGTTGTTATCCACTGCAAGATTTTGTCGAATACTGTAACTGGAAAAATGAAAAAGGGGAGCCATTTGATCCCTGGATACGTACTCATTGGCGTTTAGGGGCCAAAATCATCAAACCTGCACTCCGTTCGATGAATATTTACGGTACAGTGGAAGAGTGGCAAGAATGGATAGGTATGAAATTCCCACAAAGTGGGGAATACATCATTCCAGGTGGATTAGTGCCATTGGTGGTGGATACGGAGAAACAGATGGCCCACTACATCGAACCCAATTTGTGGGTGTTTCATAGCCTTGATTAATCTTTTAACCGTTGAGGGTGTGTATATATTGTTGCTCGTCCCGGCTTACAGAAACCTGCCAGTGTCAGGTTACATTTTTCCGCTACTTCGATTGCAAGTGAAGTAGCGGCAGAAACTGCAAACACTATTTCCACGCCACAATTGGCGGATTTTTGCACCATTTCGTAACTGGCCCGGCTGGAAACCAAAACAGCCCCTTGCTGCCAACCTGTTTTTGATCGCATTCCCAGTAACTTATCCAATGCAACATGGCGACCAACGTCTTCGCATCCACCCAGTAAATTTCCTTCTAAGTCAATCCAACCAGCAGCATGTGTACAACCCGTTATTGCACCGATATTTTGCAAACGGGGTAATTGTGAAAGCGCCTGATCCAGATAGCTTAATGAGAAATTTTGTGTAAAGGGCAGGGGAGTGATTGGGCGAAATATTTCAGATAGCTGTTCGGTGCCACAAATACCACAACCCGTTCTGCCAGCCATACTGCGACGGCGCTCTTTCAATTCAGCAAAGCGGCGACTGGAGAGTTCGATATGTAATTCAATGCCGCCGTGACAACTGATAATTGAATCAATACCACGAATTTCCTGCGGAGAAATGATCAGCCCTTCCGATAATGAGAAGCCGATTGCGAAATGTTCGAGATCTTTCGGACTTGCCATCATCACAACATGAGAAATGCCGTTGTAAACCAAGGCAATGGGGACTTCTTCTGCCACCCAATCCAGTTTGGGGCTGCTCAGATGATTTTTTTGTTGTACATAGGTACGGGAAGTACCGCAAATCTCATGAGTGATTAAGTGGTTTCCTGACCTTGTGTTACCCATTTGCTTCATTCTCCATCGGATTAATTTATGATGCTGTTGATTGAATATCATCGGCTCAATCCGGCGTTTGCGCTGCCAGTAAAAATACCAGAGACTATTTTCTTCTCTGGTTTTACTGACTTTATTGCTTGAACAGTTCTTTATTCGAATAAAAAACTATTCGAATAGTTTTCTGAGCCTATGATTCGCTTCTTGTTTATCAAAAGGTTCAAGTGATTCACTTGGGGACAACCCGATATATTCCAAGTGCTCTGCTTCATCTTCGGTCAATAGCTTTCTCTTTCTCAACTTGAGTAAATAATTCCATTCCCAAATACCGCCAGAATCTTCAGTTGGGCAGATCCCGTTACCTGCGGTAACTTTAGGCTGAAGGACATCTTTTTCAAGCACCTTCTCTACTGTTACCTGATGGAGCCAGTCATCACCAAAGTCATACTGGTAGTTGAGTTCATCACCAATATCACGTAAGAATAAACCAATACATACCTGGTCATAATTTTCTTCCGGGATTTCTATTCCCCCAAGTTCAAAACGGAACAGATGCATATTTTCCCATCCCATGACATTTTGTATCACATCATGCAATTCATTCAGTGTCATCTGGTTACTGATATGAACCCGACGCCAGATAGCAGGGCTTGCTTCCAGTAAGCTGATTTTGATAACCAACCCTTGTGGTGGGATTGAAGAAGAGAGGTCATCCAGATCCATAGTAAAAAGCCGAAAACTGAATTCAGACAGGGTATCAAATAAACCAAATCTCTTACGGTTTATCGCGGGATCGTGGAGCGCATGAGCCAAATCCAGATATTCATTCGTCAAACGTTTCTCTTCTGGTGGTAGCTTATATCTCTCGACAGCGGCGGAGTAAGTCAGACGCCCGGTAAACACGTCCTTGTTTGCATAATAGTAGAGTTTCAATAAGTCTCTGGGTTTTTTCGCTTTCAATATACATTCTTCTGGTGCCAGCCAGCTCATCATGAGCGCTGATTCAACAGATTGGCCGAGGCTGAAGTAACCGAGACGACTCTGCTCTTGCCGCTTCGGGTTTACCTCATAACCCAATTTCTGGCTCCATTGTTCAAGATTAAACTCTTCTGGTTGAGTCCAGTCGATAGGCAATTGTGACAACCAATAAAGTGAGTAAAGGTCGAGAGGTGTATTTTTAGCTTGCTGAACGGAAAAGATCCACGGTAGCACTTGTTGCAGCCAGTCTGGAGAAACAAGCGTAAATTCAACACTGGTATCGGTGCTTAATTGTGCTATTAACTCACTGAGTGTTTGGTCAGGGACGGTATTCAATAAGGTTTCCCGGATACCAGATTTAAAATCCAGCATCATACTTATCTGGTACTCCTTACCATCCAGTGTGGCTTTCATCATCATGCTAGCGCAATCATTACCGTCAACCTGGGTGGTGTATAGTTCGTATATTTCTGCTGTCGCCCGTGCCTTATGGTGTGCCAGTGCACGTTTTTTCCATCGCTTCAGATAGGGTTTAATTGAAGGATGACGGTTGAAACGGGCACACAGGTTTATAAGCTGTAAGTAGGATAAATGTTTCCAGGCAGAAGAAGAACATTGATCCAGCACTTGTGCACTGGTAAGCGCTATTGGTTCCTCAAAGTATTGAGTTAGCAAAAGTAGTGCATCAATACCCCATGAATACTGTATGACTTCCGACAGTATATAGTGTAACGCGTCAAGGGGGGCAACAGAAAAACCATCTTCAAAAAATTCAATGAATTCGATGCCGGATTGAAGATTAAGTTCATGAATGAGTTCTTTTAATTTAGGAGGATTTTGGGGAAAAGAAGCCACATTTGTGCTATCGGTATGTTTTGTAATATCCAACAATTGAGCAATGTCAGCTTTGATGTGAAACTGGTATCGCTTCAAGATTGAGGAACATAACAATACGTTTTCACTATGCAGCTCGAAGTTTTCTTTAGCATAATTTAGTATTAGTTCAATAGCTTGTTCAAATTGTTGTTTGACTTCCTTAGGTGAATTGACAGCGATTAATGCGAGTTCTGAGATGGCAACTTCAAGCCAATCTTGGACGCTGTCTCCTATATCATCCATAGTTTCTTCAGGTAGAGTTAATGCCGTAGTGATCATCAAAAAGATATTCTCTGGATTGGCAAACCACTGAACTTGTTTTGGGGTTAGATGTCGTTGCTTCTCTGGCTGGAGGGCATATTCTTCTATCGCAGAGCACAATTTTTCAGGTGTTAGTTTCATCATCAATCTCTTCTATTTTCAATATATTAATCAATAAGAATAACCATGATTGTACTGTCCAATCTAACCTAGATTGTAAATATAGTTATTAACAGGATTTCATTCTGATAATACTCTTATTTGTCACTATGATCGCCAATTTATTCAACAGATTTTAAATTTAATAGTTAATTGCGATTGAATTAATCAACATAGTGTTAACAGTAGAATCATGGTGATAGATTTTTTAAAAACTTACCCTTATCTGTCAGGTTGGCACATTAGGTACTGAAAGACTTGCTTTATTTTGTCTACAGTATGTCGGGAAACCTGTGCTATTTTCATCGGCTGGTATGAAACTGGACTCATGCATGGAACACAGTAAGGTATGAAGAAAAAAATAATCTCAGGGGTTTATTTGGGGGTATTGTTGCTCGCAGCTCTGGTATTAGTATTTGAAAAAAGTGCTGATATCTATCCCGCGTTAGTTTCTGTTGGTGTATTTAGTACGCTCTTTGGGCTGGTATTTCTTATTACAGCACGCGGGTTGTTTTCCGCAGTATTTACCGGAACCCTTTTTATTATCATCAAATTCCTCAACCAGCTAAAAGTTCACTACTATAAAGACCAACTGATGTTCTCTGATTTGAATATTATGCTCGATCCTTCAAATCAGGAAACTCTGCACCACTATTGGTTAGCCGGTCTTGCAGTAGTAGCGATGCTGGTTTGGCTAATCTTCAATATGTTCCTGAGCTGGAGAAGTGCAAATCCAGTGCGAGGGCTAAAATGGCGGGTGTTGAGTGTTGTATTGGTTGCTGCCGGTGTTGGGAGTGTCAATCTTACCGTCAATGCTTACCATAACGAATGGCAGGCTGAATTACCCAAAGGGCGTGGGACAATGACCAATATGGTGATGTCAGCTAAAGATGTAGAGTACCAATCTCCTAAATTTGGTGTATCAGCAGATTATTTTTTGCAGCAGGCGAAAAATGTCACTCTGCCTGAACCACAATCAGAGGTAAAACCGGATGTGGTTGTATTATTGCAGGAATCTACGGTTAACCCGCATATTTATCAGTTACCGACGAATACTCGGTTACCAGACCTTTTTATGTTTCAGCATGATGCGGGGGTCAGCGCGCAAAGTCCACTCCGGGTACAAACCTTTGGTGGTGGAACGTGGCTATCAGAGTTCTCTATCCTGACTGGATTAGATACTGATGACTTCGGCTCGCGTAAAAATTCTGTGTTTTATTTTGTGGTTGACCATCTGCAAAATAGCCTGTTTCATGCCATGAAAGATAATGGTTATTATACTGTGGTGCTGACGCCATTTAATAAATCTGCCTATCATGCCGGACATGCATACCAGACACTGGGTGTTGATCGCATTATCCAGCCACAAGAGTTGGGTTATCCAGCAAGTATGGATGAGAATTTGTGGCAGATCAGGACACAAGATGTATTGTCTTACGTGAAAACTCTCCTGACTGAGGAGACGGATAAACCCATCTTTATTTACGCTCTGACTATGTACGAGCATGGGCCTTATGAAGAGAACCATAGCGACGATTATGGATTGACGGGCAAACTTGAAACTTCATCGGCAATAGGAAAATTCAGCCACTATATGGAAAAGATCACGACATCGGATCCATCTATCAAAGAATTCAGTGAATTTGTGGCTAAACGCGATAAGCCGACCGTTTTTCTCTCATTTGGTGATCATCAACCTAATATCCATTTTAACCAATATTCCTCTTCACTGCCTGATCCGGCGTATCTGACTCAATTTACGATGCGGGATAATCTGAAACAGGGAACGCCTATTACCATCGGCAAGCTGACAGATATTTCTTTTCTCGGCGGGATGATTTTGGAAAGGGCTCGGTTAACCGTTCCACCTTTCTATCAGGCTAATATAACGATGCGTCATTTATGTGGTGGTGAGCTTAATGACTGTCAGGACAAAGCACTGGTGGAGAGCTATAAGCATTATATTTACCAGCAGTTATCTGTGGCAGGTAAAGAATAACCTGGCTGTTATGTAAATATTAAGCAAATAAAACCTACATGCGCTCAATCGTGTAGGTTTTATATGTAAGCTTTATCTGGTCTATTTCAATGGTGTAATGCGGTAAGCACAGCGTCGGGCACCGTTCAGAATATATTCAGTTCTTTCCACTTGTGCTTGCAGAATTTCCCGAAACATTTTGAGCTCAGCGCGACAAAAACCCTGGCATATGCTGGCGGCAGCACAGATTGGGCAGTGATTTTCAACAAACAAAACTGAATTATCTTCCTGAACGATATATTGAGCCATATAACCTTCCTGGCAGCGTATCTTAGCCAGACGCTCAATTTTTTCCTGTAATCCAGTTGCTCCTTCCATTGCGATTTTATAATTATCAGAAACTTCTTTTTCACGAGATTTGATAATGAAATCCAACGTTGATTCACCCAATTGATCGCGGATAATCGTAATCATCTGGACGGTTAATTCTGCATGAGTATTGGGAAATTTAGCGTTCCCCTTGTCGGTCAGATACCAAAGCTGAATAGGGCGACCGACTCCCCTTGTTTCTGAGTGCCCTTCAACCAGACCCTCTTTAGCCAGCTTCACAAACTGTTGGCGGGCAGCTTCCGCAGTGGTGCCTAATATCTTACCAGCATCAGCAGATTGCATAGCACCTCGCGTTTTTAATAGCATCAATAATCGTTCACTCACAGAGTGTGGCGTTATCATGCTATTTTCCAAGTCAATGCTTGACATATTGTTAGACCTGACAGTAATTTATTCCAAGATTTATCTTGTTTAATTTAACGTAACAAATTTCACAACTCAACCTGAGTTCAGGAATAATCATCATGACAATAACTGAGGAAAATCGCTGGAGGGATCTGTTTTCCAGTAAAAATGCACCGAGTGCGATAGCGCTTTCACTGGGTGTGGGATTGATGGCTGTTAATACTTTGATTGCGATTACGATTTTGCCTTCTGTTGTAAAGGATATCGGGGGATTGAACCTCTATGCCTGGAATACAACGTTGTTTGTTGTCGCATCTATTATCGGATCGATACTCTCAGCACGACTGCTGAGTGCATCAGGTGCAAGAAATGCTTATTTGGTTGCTGCCCTGGTTTTTTTTATTGGCAGTCTATTTTGTACTTTCGCACCAACAATGGAAATTATGCTGATTGGGAGAGCCATTCAGGGGATTGGAGGTGGATTTCTCTTTGCACTTTCCTATTCAATGATTAATCTGGTATTTGCACAATCGCTTTGGCCACGAGCGATGGCATTAATTTCAGGGGTATGGGGGGTGTCAACCCTGATCGGGCCAGCTATTGGTGGTATTTTTGCTGAAATGAATGTGTGGCGTTATGCGTTTGGCATTATGTTGCCTATTATTTTGTTGTATGCCTTATTCACTTATCGGATTCTCCCCAAAAAACAGGTAGAGAATACAACGAAAACAGCGTTACCCGTTGTGCAGCTTATTCTGCTATCCGCTGCTGTACTCGCAGTCTCCGCAGGGAGTTTGTCACAAGATGTGCGTATCAATATTCTTGGCATTGTGACAGCAGTAATATTGGTATCCTTATTGGTTATCTATGAATCCCGCACTTCAGCAAAATTATTTCCAGAGAATGCGTTGAATTGGCACTCTCCCCATTTGATCTTATTCGCGACTATATCGCTTTTAGTGATAGGGCTGGCGGGTGATGTTTTTATTCCCTACTTTCTGCAAATTCTGCACGGGAAATCTCCTTTAGCTTCTGGTTATATGGTTGCCACTGCGGCAATTGGTTGGACGATTGGGGAAATGCTCAGTGCTAGTTGGCAGGGTGAGAAAATTCGCTTGGCGATTGTAAGTGGTCCTGTCTTCATGCTTATTGGTATGTTGATATTGCTTGTCATGTTGCCTTATCAGTCAGCGGGAGAGTGGCAAATAATCCTACCGATAATTTTTGGCTTGGGGCTATTTGGTTTTGGTGTCGGTTTTGGTTGGCCTCATTTGTTGACCCGCATTTTGCAGGTTTCCAATGATACTGATAAAAATATTGCCGGTTCATCTATTACTACTGTTCAGCTATTTGCCACAGCATTTGGCTCTGCATTGGCTGGCATGGTCACTAACATATTTGGATTTTATCAGCCCGGTGGCATTGAGGGCGCAGTTTCTTCTTCCCATTGGTTATTTTTACTTTTCACTATTGCACCAATATTGGCATTATTGACTGCATGGAAATCAGCAAGGATTACAGTAGAACAGCAGTAAAATAGGCAAATGGTATAATCTGTGCATTGGCTTTCTATGGAAAACCAATGCATAAAAAGTATCGGTTTTTGCAGAATATCAGCCATATTAAATTCCTTTAATACCCATCAATTCATTTAGATAATTACGATATTAGACGTAACAAGATAGGTAAATATAATATGATATGGAAAGATGTTATAAAATAAAACTAAGGATATTTGATGTTCATGATTTCCAATCTACCAATGGATGGTTTAAGTACCAACATAAAACATACCCAAAGATATAGCCGCTCAATAATAAAACATGTTTTGATACTATTTATGCTCTTCTTTAGCATAAGCAGTGTATCAGCAAAAGAGAGCCGACAAGAGACGACGCTCGTTGAAGTGCCGGCACTTACCCAGAGTGTAACGGATGTATCCAATGTCCTAACCAAGAATGAACACCAACGTTTGACTCGCAAACTGAAAAAATTGCAATCAGAACACAAAGTTCAAATGGCGGTTTTGATTATTCCGACGACAGGGAGTGATAGTATTGAAACCTTTGCTTCCCGCGTATTCACTGAATGGAAACTAGGCAGTAAACAACGTAATGATGGCATTCTGTTTTTGGTGGCATCAAATGATCATAAGATGCGTATTGCCGTTGGCTCCGGGCTTAAAAAGCAGCTAACGGAAACTCAACTGGCAAATATTTTACGTAAGGATGCGAAGCTTGCTTTCAAAGAGGATGACTATTATGAAGGTCTCAATAATAGCATTGAGTCCCTTGAATCCTTGGTAAAACAACCTTGGCAAGAGAAGGCGTCGCAAGAAACATCGAAGATTACGCAGGCTTTTGAAGACGACAACAGCGATACTTCCGACAACATATCAGATAAAGATTTTTCGAATCTGCTGATTTTTTGGTTGATCGGCCTGATATCTTTGCCACTGCTGGTTTTCCGCAAAGGTGGCCGGTTTAAGCGTTTCCTCAAGAGTGCATCAACGGTGGCTGTCTGTACTTTTGTTCTCAGTTTGGTTGGTATTTTTCCTACTATCCCGTTGGGATACTATCTGATGATTTTCTTCTTACCCGTAATCCTGATACTTGTTGTGCTCTTTTTCGGTGCATCGTTACTGGGCAGTTTATTCAGTAGTCTCTTTGGTGGGTTATTTGGTGGTTCCGGTTCAGAATCTCCTACTACTGCTACTGAGCGTACGGCAAACCCTAACGATGACAGTTTTTCCGGTGGTGGCGGAAAAAGTGACAATGATGGTGCATCAGGGGATTGGTAACCTGTTTGGTTAGAACCTGATTGTTAAGCAGACATGCTTTTTATACGTAATATAAGAACATGTCTGCTTTTTTGTACGCTTAACTAAAATATCTTCTCCATTTGGTCGATAGGGTTTTAATCGTGAAGAATTGGCATAATTATTTACCTATATTTTAGTTTATTACATGGCATATCGATAATTCCAACATTGAATATTCAAGATGTTGAAATTTTATCGAAGGCGAAATCTGACAGGTTTTGTTGATAATTCACACAACGTATTACCATTTTTACTATTTGAATAATTCGAATTAAACCAATTGCTTGAAATAGAATATTGTCAGAACACGCGATATGAGACTTCAGAAAGAAGTTATTCATATCGCGGTATCTATAGATCATCCACTTAATGATTTTGATCCGATTGCTTGTACCCTTCATTGTTAATAAAACAGGATAAACAAAGCACTACGGTTGCCAGAACTAGGCAATAAGCGACAATTGGCCAGGTAGTCGCATTGGATAAAAAGGTAATGGTGAGCGTTCCGCCTATTCCCAACAATAACCCTCCCAGACAAGAGTAGAGTGCTGTTACAGTGCCGGCCATATGATCAAAACCTTGTAGTGCGCCATTAGGTGCAACAGAAATCGCCATAGAAACTCCAACACCGACGAACCACATTGGGACGATGAAACCAAATACTGACTTAGGTATGAGCGTTTCCCCAACAGACAGCAATAGTGCTCCTGTTATCAGGCAAAACATCCCCGCCCGTAATATATTCAGGATGCCCCATCGGGTAATCAAAGTACCTACATTTCGCGCAGTTACCATCATTGAGATAGCCACAGTCGCAAATAGCAAACTGAAGGTAAGCTGAGATAATCCTTGTCGGTTTATCATTACCCAAGGCGCTGTTGAAAAGAAGACGAAGAAACTCCCAAGTCCTGCGCTATAGCAAAGTGTATACAGCCAAAAATGCAGGTACTTTACTGGGAGAAGTAGTTGCGACAATTGTAAGTCTACCGTCTGTTGTCGCCGGGTTTCTGGGAAGAGTTTCCAGGCTGCAATAACAACAATTGCCATCGTACATCCTAATAAACCAAAGATAGCGCGCCATCCTAGCCAAATATTAACCAACGTTCCGAGCAAAGGGGCTACTGCCGGAACCATGGTAAGCATAGAACCGAGCAAACCATAGATGATGTTGATTTCTTTGCGACCAGAATAGATGTCGCGTACCGCCGCGAACATGGCTACGAGACATGCTGAAGCACCGCATGCTTGAATAATGCGGAGGCCCAAAAAAACTTCTGGTGATGAAGTTATCGCAAGGCCGAATGAAGCAACCGTATAAGCCATTCCACCGCTAAGTAAAACAGGACGGCGACCGAGCCGATCTGACAGTGGGCCAAATAGAAGTTGGCCGACTCCTAACAAAATCATGTATACGGTTAGAGTTAGCTGGATCGCCCCTGCTCCAGCACCAAGTGCATCAGCAATCAAAGGCATTACGGGCAGATACATATCCATAGCCAGTGATGCCAGTAAATCGAATGGGGATAACAGTAATATTGTGGCGGTAAGAGAATATCGCCAGGAAAAATCGTTTGAGTGCACGAATCCATCTCCTAAAGTTAAGGATTTGACGGCGTGCTCATAGAATTGAGAGGTTCTTGAGGACGCCGCAACAACCGAAAAACGATGGTTGCTGCGGCTTATCTATCTGTGTGCTTTTTGATCATGCTCATATGTAGGTTATCCTATGAATGAGTGGATTCGTATCGTGAGATCTTCATGCTGAGAAGCAAAGATCCTTAAATTACGTGTGGTACTTTATAGATCATTGTTAATCTTTTCTAACAATTTTTTGTTTGATGATAGTTCCTTACGGGGCATTTCTTAGGTCAGGAACTGAGCCTGACTAATTGAAAAACAATCAGGCTGCAAATATGCAATCTGGTCGAGATTACCGAGATTGGTGTGTTCTGTTGGCGATAGGGAACTTGTGGTATTTCCGAAGGGGGAGCGGTTAGACATCCATGTCTAGATTGGTATGAGAACAATAACAGATAGTTGCGGTTATTTTCCTGTTATCACTTTGGTTGTTCAGGCCATACGATATCAGGGGCAATTGAGCAATCCACCCGACTGAGCAACACCCGGTATTTACGCCATGCAGTGAATGCAGATTTTTCGGCATCAGTGGCAATACCTAAATCGACGGCATCCTGTAGTGGAGCAATCCGATGAAACACCTCAATCAGCAATTGTTGTTTCTGAGATTTTGCCTGCTGCACTTCATGTTGATGCTGTGCTTCAATATCCGTCACCCACTGTGTACCATTCCATTTATCAAAGGGAGTTTTCGGCTCCAGTAGCGTGAGTTCTGTGGGAAGCTCCCCAATTTCCATTATCTCAATATGTTCACGAGTCTGAATATGGTATGCCTTTTTACCCCGGTAATCTGATACATACTCCCATGATTTGCCGTCAACTGTCCGGCAAATCACCTTATTCGGCGCTTTGGGTAGTTTGGGTTCATCCAGATACGATCCCGCAGATAAAGTAACACCAATAAAGGTACGTTCCAGTTTTGTTCCGATGTATTCCCGGTTTACCGCATTCGTGCAATAAACCTGTACCCAACCATAGGACAGAGCAAATCCATTTTTGTCAAATTGTATCGGTGGTTCTGTTGGCTGAGTCATTACCTTCCCCTTACTAAAAATATCACCGCAACATTTTTCATCCTATTTTCAGCCGATGTCGGGACAACGGAAGATGCACGAAATTCTCGATCCTCATAAACGTAGCCATTGTCCCCAAATGCGCCACTGTAAACGTGACTTCCTCTACCTTGGTCAATGATGGAGAATGCTCCAGTTGTATGATCGTAAATCTCATCTGTTTTACGACTACCTGTCCTAATTACTCCTGTGATATCTCTGATAGCATCAGCCTGAAATGATCCCAGTACCCTCCCAACCTCCGAGTCAACACTTCCAGTTTTATCCCATCCACGAGGCACATAACCCCGCCAATCTGGCAGATTTCCTGAAGGGTAGTGTTTGAGTAATTCAGGATATTTATTAGGGTCAATTTGTCCGCCCTCCATCGGCAGGAAGTTATTGGGATGCGGTAGATCACTGCACCACATTAAAATACCACCGATGGGAACTGCCAATAATTCAGCGTCTTCTTTTTTGATAAGCTCACTAATCAGCATAGTTGTCACATTTTGGCTCATCACAAGATCATTAGATACCCCAGTTTGTTGAACAATAGCTGATTTTGGCAAGGCATTTTCCGCCTGATTGACTGTATCTCGTAATCCGAGATTATTTACAAAAGTGTCTTTATCAGGAATATCAGCTCCGTTCTGGTCTTTCGCTAAGCGGGTATTGGCATTGTTATTCGCATTGTTGGCGTTTTGGTAGGCTGTATTGGCTAGGTCATAGGCTACTTTCACTGCTTTTGGTGTTGCTGCGTTAGCCTCGCTATCACTGCTGACATCATTGCTCAGGGTAACAAATCCTTTATCACGTAGCGTTGCATCTGGATGG